>NZ_JARAVM010000009.1:0-261666 GCF_033792735.1 Streptomyces sp. PA03-3a | reverse complement strand
GGCCGCCTCCAACTCCCCCGCGACTACACCCACGCCCTCGACATCCGCAACCGCGTCATGCTCGAACTCGAACCCGACCACATCGCCATCCGCCCCGACGACAACGCCGAGGGCACGCCGAACTAGTGGCCCCGGCTGAAGAGCGGCAGGTCGGTGGGCTCGCGGTCGCGCGCCGCGAACGCCGCGTGGAACTCGTCGACGTACGCCTGCGCGTCACCGCTCGCGGTGGGAACGAAGCAGCGATCCTTCTCTTCGCCGTGGGGGACATCCTTGACGCCCCCTCGGCGGACCACACCTCGCGCCGCCGACCGGCTCGGTGACGGCCCCCGGCGCGGGCGGACCAACGACTCTGACGCGAAGTCGGACGCATGTCAATATGTATTCCTAATTTAGGAGAATCCCGGAACGCGGTGTGCCTAAAACCTTGACAGGCTCTTCCCGGCGGGTGCATGTTCGGCAACGTTGTCATCCCGATGGCAACGTTGTCATCGCCATGATGCCAGGCCGTCTCGTCATTGAACATCCCTGAACGGAGCCGCTGTTCATGCCGGATATGTCCCCCCTCCCCTCCCGACGCGCCGTACTCTCCACCGGCTCCACCCTCCTCGCGGGGTTCGGGCTCGGCATGGCCTTCCCCGCCGCCGCCACGGCCGGGACGCGGTCCTCCGACCCCGTCGGCGCACGGGGCGAACTCGCCGCGTACCGCCCGGTCACCGTGTCCTCCACCGACTACGCCCCCACACCGGCCGAGTTCGCCGTCGACGGCCTCGACCGGGTCGGCGTGCGCGGCTCCGGCTGGCGGGCCGCCGCCGGCGACCCCCAGTGGATATCCGTCGACCTCCAGGCCCTGTGCGAGGTCGAGTCGGTGCGCCTGACCTTCGAGGCGACGGCCGACGACCCGCCGTACACCCCCGGCACCGGCGGCAACCCCCGCGACAACACCACCGGCCAGGAGATCCTGTCGAGTTGCGCGGTCGCCTTCGTGATCGAGACCTCGCGCGACGGGAAGTCGTGGACCGTCGCGCACCGCACCGACGACGGCAAGGGCGGGGTCGTGGAGATCACCCTGCCCAGTCCCGTCACCGCCCGCTGGGTGCGGATGACCGTCACCAAGCGCTCCAACGCCAACCCGCTGGGCCTCAACGGCTTCCAGGTGTACGGCACCCCGCGCGGCCACCGCCCCGAGGCCACCGGCTGGACCGACTGGGGGACCAACCACCGCACGCCCCCGGCCCTCGAGGTCGCCGAGGACGGCACCGTGCCGCTGGAGTCGGGGTGGGACCTGACCATGGACGACTGGGCGGGCGGCAGTGCCGCGGAGCTGTCGGCGCCGTCCGTGGACACCAGTACCTGGCTGCCGGCCACCGTGCCGGGGACCGTCCTGGGCTCGCTCGTGACGGAGGGGCACCTCCCCGACCCCGTCGCCGGCTTCGCCAACCTGCACATCCCCGAGGCCCTCTCCCGCCACTCCTGGTGGTACCGCCGCGAGTTCCGCCTGCCCGAGGGCCTGCGCACCGGGGCGGGACGCCGTGTCTGGCTCGAGTTCGACGGGGTCAACCACGAAGCCGACATCTGGCTCAACGGCAAGCAGGCCGGCACCCTCACCTTCCCCTTCGCCCGCGCCGCCTACGACGTGACCGCGCTGCTGGCCGCCGACGGCCCGCAGGCCCTCGCGGTGAAGATCAGCCCCATGCCGTTCCCCGGCAGCCCCGGCGACAAGGGCCCGGCCGGGCTCGCCTTCGTCGACGCCGGCGCGAACATGATGAACCGCAACTCGCCGACCTACCTGGCCTCCTCCGGCTGGGACTGGATGCCCGCCGTGCGCGACCGGGCCGCCGGCATCTGGAACCACGTACGGCTGCGCTCCACCGGCGACGCCGTCCTCGGGGACCCCCGCGTCGACACCGTCCTGCCGGACCTGCCCGACACCGGCACGGCCGAGCTGACCGTCGTCGTGCCGGTCCGCAACGCCGCCGCGGACGCCCGGTCCGTCACCGTCACCGCCGCGTTCGACGGCGTGCGCGTGCAGCGGACGGTGACCGTTCCCGGAGGCGGCAGCACCGACGTCGTCTTCGCCCCGGCATCGGACCCGAAGCTGCGCGTACGGAACCCGAAGCTGTGGTGGCCCAACGGCTACGGCGAGCCGGAGCTGCACCGCCTCACCCTGACCGCCTCCGTGGCCGGGCAGGAGAGCGACCGGCGCACCACGCGCTTCGGCATGCGCCAGTTCGGCTACGAGTACGACGTCCCGCTGACCTTCCAGTCGGGCTCCAACGCCTACGCGCAGACGGTGACGTTCACCCGGCGGACCGCCCGCTACGTGCGCGTCCTGTGCCGCACCCGGGCCACCGACTGGGGCTCGTCGATGTGGGCGCTGTCGGTCGCCGACAGCGCCCTGCCCGATCTCGACCTCGCCCTGCACAAGGACGCCACCGCCTCGTCCACCGACGACCCGTCCAACCGGCCCGGCAACGTCACGGACGGGGACCCGGGCACGCGCTGGTCGTCGAAGTTCGAGGACGACCAGTGGGTCCAGGTGGACCTCGGCTCCGCGGTCGCCTTCGACCGCGTCGTGGTCACCTGGGAGCAGGCGTACGCCGAGACGTACACCGTCCAGGTCTCCGACGACGGCGACGAGTGGACCGACGCCGCGTCCGTCGACAACGCCGCGGTGCCGCTGCCCTTCCAGACCTCGGGCTCGGCGAGCCTGCAGGACGTGGAGTTCGCCGCGACCACGGCCCGCTACCTGCGGATCCTCTGCCACACGCGCGCCACCAGCTGGGGCTCGTCGATGTGGGGCCTGTCGGTGGTCGACAGCGGCACGCCGGGCACCGACCTGGCGCTGCGCAAGGAGGCCACCGCCTCGTCCTTCGAGGGCGACGGCAGCGGGCCGGGCAACGCGGTGGACGGCAAGCCGGGCACCCGCTGGTCCTCGAAGTACGAGGACGAGCAGTGGATCCAGGTCGACCTGGGCTCCGCGGTGCGCTTCGACCGGGTCGTCATCACCTGGGAGCAGGCCTACGCCAGGACCTACACCGTCCAGGTCTCCGACGACGGCGACGAGTGGACCGACGTGAAGTCCGTCGACAACTCCACCGTGCCGCTCAAGATCAGCGTCAACGGCGTCCGCGTCTTCGCGCGCGGCGGCAACTGGGGCTGGGACGAGCTGCTGCGCCGCATGCCCGCGGAGCGTATGGACGCGGCCGTGCGCATGCACCGCGACATGAACTTCACGATGATCCGCAACTGGGTCGGCAGCAGCAACCGCGAGGAGTTCTACGCCAGTTGCGACGAGCACGGCCTGCTGGTGTGGAACGACTTCCCCAACGCCTGGGCGATGGACCCGCCCAACCGCCAGGCCTTCCTCGACCTCGCGCGGGACACCGTGCGGCGCTACCGCATCCACCCCAGCGTCGTCGTGTGGTGCGGCGCCAACGAGGGCAACCCCCCGGGCCCGGTGGACGACGGGATGCGCTCCGCGGTGCGCGCGGAGGCCCCCGCCCTGCTCTACCAGAACAACTCGGCCGGCGGCATCGTCTCCGGCGGCGGCCCCTACGGCTGGGTCGAGCCCGAGCGGTACTACTCCGCGTCCACCTACGGGGGCGGCAGCTTCGGGTTCCACACCGAGATCGGCATGCCCGTCGTCTCGACGGCCGAGACGATGCGGCGCATGGCCGGCGACGAGCCGGAGTGGCCGGTCGGCGGTGTCTGGTACCACCACGACTGGAGCACCCGCGGCAACCAGGCCCCGCAGAACTACCGCGCGGCCATCGAGGGCCGGCTGGGCACGGCCGAGGACCTCGACGACTTCTGCCGCAAGGCGCAGTTCGTCAACTACGAGAACTTCCGTGCCATGTTCGAGGCCTGGAACGGCAGGCTGTGGGACGACGCCGGCGGCCTGATGCTGTGGATGTCGCACCCCGCGTGGTACAGCACGGTGTGGCAGACGTACGACTACGACTTCGACGTCAACGGCGCCTACTACGGCGTCCGCAAGGCCGCCGAGCCGGTCCACGTGCAGGCGGACCCCGTGAGCGGGAAGGTCGTGGCGGTCAACCACACGCCCCGGGCCCTCAAGGGCGCGACGGTCTCGGCGCGTCTGCTCGACCTGTCCGGCCATCCGCTGTCCGCGGAGCGGCGCGGCCCGGTGGACGTCGCGGCGTCCGCGAAGGCGGACGCGTTCACCGTGGCCTGGACGGACGGCCTGCCGGACTTCCACCTGCTGCGGTTGCGGCTGACGGACCGTCACGGCGAGGTGCTGTCCGAGAACGTCTACTGGCGCTACCGCAAGCCCGAGCACATGCAGGCGCTCAACAAGGCCGCGCGGACCCGGGTCGCCGCCGACGTGACGGACACCGACCTCTCGGGCGACCGGCACGGGCTGACCGCGCGGGTGAGCAACCGGGGGGCCTCGGTCGCCGCCCTGGTCCGGCTCTCCCTGCTGGACTCCCGTTCCGGCGAGCGGGTGCTGCCGACGCTGTACAGCGACAACTACGTCTGGTTGCTCCCCGGTGAGAGCCGCACGGTGACGCTGTCCTGGCCCGCCGGGGCGCTGCCGTCGAAGCGGCCGAAGCTGCGGGTCGACGGCTACAACGTGCCCGCGGTCACCGCGCAGCCGTAGCCGGCCGCACCGCCGTGGCGGTCACCTCCCGGGTGGCCGCCACGGCGGTCCCGCGCGCCGGGAACCCGTCCCGAATCGCGGACGTCTGACAGGAGGTGACGACTTCTCCAACCCTGATGCGCCCGGCGCGGTTCGGCGACCTGGCGGCCATCGTGGACGTGCACACGCAGGCACGTGCCGCGTACTACCAGGCGGGCGGCCTGCCCGGTTCAGAGATCGACAGCCCCGACGGCTGGGCGCGCCGCCGTGCGACCTGGGCGCACGCGATCCAGTCGAGCGCGACGACGGTGCTGTGCGCCGTCGAGGACACCGAGGTGGTCGGTGTGGTGGCCATGGGGCCGCCCAAGGAGGGCGCGGAGGCCGCGCCCTCGTGCGGTGAACTGCACCGGATCCATGTGCGTCCGGACCGCTGGGGCCGCGGCCTCGGGGGGCTGCTGCACGCCGAGTTCCTGCGCTTCCTGCGGGAGTCCTCCCTGGAGACGGGGCTGCTGGACGCCTGGGAGCGCAACAGCCGTGCCCTCGCCTTCTACACCCGGCACGGCTGGGTCCCGGAGGGCGGTCGCCGCCCGGGCCCGGGCGGGGTCGACTTCCTGCGGCTGCGGCTCGACCTGGGCGGCCGCGTCGCCGCCGCGGTGTCCTCGGAGGGCACCGTGCCGCTGACCTGACCTGACCTGACCTGACCTGACCTGCGGCAGCCTGGCATGCTGTGCAGCGTGCTGATCAAGGGCTACGACCACGGGCCTCTGACGGCCGGTGAGCCGCTGGCGGACCGGCCCGGCTTCTGGGCGAACCACCTGCTGGGGTGGTGCCAGGCCGGGCCGGACGGCGAGCGTCCCGAACCGGAGTGGTTCGGGGACGACGGCGCCGACACCGACGCCCTGGCGGAGGTGCTGTACGACGAGCGGGCCTGGCCCGTCCTCCGGGTGCCGTTCGGGGACGGGCACCGCGCCGTCGCGGTCTTCCGGAACTTCGCCGACGATCCCGGATTGGACTTCCTGCTCACCCACCCCGGCTGGGTCCGTGCGGAGACCCTGCTCTCGTACGACGGCGACCGCTGCGGCCCCGGGCTGCGGTGGCGCCAACTGGTGCACGTCGCGGACGCCGTGCCGGATCGCGGGCCGGACTCCGGGCCGGACTCCGGGCCGGAAGGGGGCCTGTACGGCCCCGCCGCCCGGCTGCTGCTCCTGCTGCCCGTGCTCACCGACGGCCGGCGGAACGCGGCCGAGGCCGTGCCCCGGATCGCCGGCGCGCTCACCGCGGTCGGGGCGCCGCAGGAGACCGCGGCGCTCGCGGCCCGGTGCCTCATCGACGGGCCGGATGACGCGGTCCGGCGCGACCCGGCGTGGGGCTCGCCGCTCAGCGGCGGCACTCCCCGTGCCGGGGAGGGTGACGGGTGGCCGGGCCGGGTGCCGTTGCCGGGCCTCGGCGTGACCGCCGCCCAGGGGGAACGACTCGCCCGCGCCCTCGGCGGGCACGGGGAGCCGTCCACGGGGGTCAGCGCGCGGGGGACTTGACCCATTCCTCGACGGTGACGACGTCCGCCTGCCGCGGGAACACCTTCTCCGTGAGCACGCGGTGCACCTCGGGGTCGGCGTCCAGGCACCCGTCCGCCAGCACGGTCAGGCCGAAGTCGAGGTCGGCCGCCTGGCGCAGCGTGGACAGGACCACGCCTGAGGTGGCGATGCCGGTCAGGACGAGGCTGTCGACGCCGCGCGCCCGCAGGACCATGTCGAGGTCGCTGCCCGCGAAGGCGCTGACGCGCTTCTTGGTGACGACGACGTCGCCGGGCGCGGGCGCGACGTCGGGGTGGATCTCGGCGCCCGGGTCGCCCGCGGCGAAGCCGCCGCCCCGGGCGAGGGCGCCGAAGGTCTTGTTGCGCGGGCTGACCTCCGGGTGCCCGGCGCGGAACCCGATGACGACGTGGACGACGGGGATGTCCGCGGCGCGCGCGGCATCGGTCGCCTCACGCACCCGGGACAGGTAGCCGGCGTCCGCGGTGAAGCGGTCCGTGATGGCCCGCTGGACGTCCATCACGAGGAGTGCGCTGTGCGCCATTCTTGCTGTCCTTTGTTCGTGCCGTTCGGATCGTGCGAGTCGTCGCCGCCGCCGGGCCGGCGCGCCGCGGGGGTGTCGCGGCGGCCGCGCAGCGCGGAGGCGAGCGCGGCGATCAGCGCCATGACGGCGGCCGCGCCGAAGACGGTGACGAGTCCGTGGTGGAAGGGACCGGAGACGAGGGTGGGGAAGAAGGCCGTACCGGTCAGGATGTGCACCTGGTGCCCGGGCAGGGTGGCCAGGACCCCGCTGGGCCCGAGCAGGTGACCGATGGGGTTGTCGCCGAGGAAGGTGGCGAACAGGGTGCTGACCGGCGGCAGTCCGGCGACCTGCTCGGCAGTCCCGGCGGGCACGCCGTTCGTCCGCAGGCCGCCCTCCAGCGTCCCCGGGAGCGAGCCGGCCAGTCCGGCGATCATCAGCGAGAAGCACAGGCCGATGGAGAGCGCGGTCCCGGAGTTCTGGAAGGTGGACCGCATGCCGGAGGCGACACCGCGGTGTTCGGGCGCGACGCTGCCCATGATCGCCGAGGTGTTGGGGGCCGAGAACATGCCCTGCCCGATGCCGCTCACCAGCAGCAGTGCCGCGAAGGCGGGATAGGGGAAGTCGACGGGGAGCGCGAGCAGGCCGACGAACGCGGCCGCCACCAGGACGAGTCCGGTGGTGGAGAACAGCCGTGCGCCGAAGCGGTCCGACAGGTGCCCTGACACCGGCCCCGCCAGCAGGAAGCCGACGGTCAGCGGCAGCATGAAGATGCCGGCCCACAGGGGCGTCTGCTCGAAGTCGTAGCCGCGCAGCGGCAGCCAGATGCCCTGCAGCCAGATGATGAGGGTGAACTGCAGGCCGCCGCGGGCGATCGCGGTGAGCAGCACCGCCAGGTTGCCGGCGGCGAACGCCCTGACGCGGAACAGCGCGAGCTGGAACATCGGTTCCGCGACCCGGGTCTCCGCTAGGCAGAACACCACGAGCAGCAGTACGCCCGCCGCCAGGCCGCCCAGCACCCAGGGGTTGGTCCAGCCCGTGGGGTGTCCGCCGTAGGGCTGGATGCCGTACGTGATGGCGGCGAGCAGTCCCCCGGCCCCGGCGGTGAAGGTGAGGTTGCCGATCCAGTCGACGCGCCCGGGCTTGCGTGCCCCGGTCTCCCGCAGGCTGCGGTACGACCAGACGGTGCCCGCGATGCCGATGGGCACGCTCACCCAGAACACGGCACGCCAGTCGATGGTCGCCAGCAGACCGCCCGCGATCAGCCCGAGGAACTGGCCCGCGAGCGCGGTGATCTGGTTGATGCCCAGCGCCATTCCGCGCTGCCGGGCGGGGAAGGCGTCGGTGAGGATGGCCGCGGAGTTGGCGGTCAGCATCGACCCGCCGACGGCCTGCACGATCCGGAAGCCGATCAGCCACAGGGCACCGCCCCCGCCCCTCAGCGGGTCGAGGGAGAGCGCGAGCGACGCGCCGGCGAAGATCGCGAAGCCCATGTTGTACATCCGGACCCGGCCGAACATGTCGCCGAGCCGGCCGAGCACGACCACCAGCACGGCGGAGACCAGCAGGTAGCCGAGGATCATCCAGAGCAGGTAGCCGATGTTGCCGGGGGCGAGCGGGTCCAGGCCGATGCCGCGGAAGATGGCCGGCAGGGAGATGATCACGATCGAGGCGTCGATGGTCGCGATCAGCACGCCGAGTGTCGTGTTCGACAGCGCCACCCACTTGTAGCGGCCGCCGTCGTCCACCTGCGCGGTGGTCACAGCTTCTCCGCCAGCCGGTCCAGCAGCGGCAGCGCGTCGACGAGCTGCCGCCGCTCCTCGGCGGTGAACTGCCCTCCCAGCACGGCCGCCAGCCGCTGCACCGACTCCGACCGCCGGTCCGCGAGCACCTTGAGCCCCGCCTCCGTCACCGTCATCACGACGCGCCGCCTGTCGTGGGCGTCGGGCCTGCGGCTGACCAGCCCGCGTTCCTCCAGCCCGGCCAGCGTCGTCGCCATCGCCTGCGGGCGCACCCGCTCCAGCTCGGCCAGCGACCCCGGCGAATCCGGGCCGTCCCGGTCCAGCCGGGCGATCACCGACACCTCCGACAGGGTGACGTCGCCGACGGCGTGCGCCTGCCGCAACCGCCGCGCGATCCGCCCCACGCTCAGCCGCAACGCGGCCCCGACCTCGGTCGGCTCACCGGCTTCGAGTGCCTTGGCATCCATATTCAGTAACAGTAGATTAATCAACCTGATGTAACTATCAGGCTCCGGTCAAGACCGTGCCAAGGACGGACGTCCGCCGCACCTCCGAGCGCCGGGCCCCTGTCCGAGACTCACGATCCCGGGGACGCCGCAGGCCGCACGAGGGTGACGGGGCGCCCACGGACCCCCCGCCTGCGGGAGACTCACAGACAGCGCATAAGGTTAGGCTCGCCTAATACTTCAAAGGCGAACCATGTACAGGAGTCTCCACATGTCTCTTCGGCGCCGCGGCACAGCCGCCGTCGCTGTCGCCATCGCCGCCGCGCTGTCTCTCGCGGCCTGCGGCGGGTCCAGCAGCAACGGGAAGGAGGGCAGCGCAGCAGCCTCCGCGACCGCCGGGTCCAAGGACTCCAAGTCCGTCGCGCAGGGCGGCGAGGACTTCGGGGACGCCGCGGAGAAGACCGCCGCGATGGGCACCACCGCCAAGCCGGGCGAGTGGCCGCGCACCATCACCCACGCCATGGGCAGCACCGTCCTCAAGGCGCGGCCCGAGCGCGTCGTCGTCCTGGACGTGGGCGAGCTCGACAACGTCGTCTCGCTCGGCATCAAGCCGGTCGGCCTCGCGCCCACCGAGGGCTCGCCGGAGCTCCCGTCCTACCTCGGCGGGAAGGCGGGCAAGCCCGCGAACATCGGCACCATCAACAGCCTCAACCTCGAGGCCATCGCAGCGCTCAAGCCGGACCTGATCCTGGGCAGCCAGCTGCGCGCCGCCGACTCCTACGACGAGCTCTCGCAGATCGCGCCGACCGTCTTCTCCATCCGCCCCGGCTTCACGTGGAAGGAGAACTACCTCCTCAACGCCGCCGCGCTGGACAAGACCGCGCAGGCCAAGGCGAACCTGGACGCGTACGCGAAGAAGGCGGCGGACCTCGGCACGAAGCTGGGCGCCGACAAGCCGAGCGTGTCGATGGTGCGTTACATGCCCGAGGGCAAGATCCGCCTCTACGCGAACGACTCGTTCATCGGCACCATCCTCAAGGACGTCGGCATCCCGCGGCCGAAGAACCAGGACATCGAGGACCTGGCCGCCGAGATCAGCGCCGAGAACATCGACCAGGCCGACGCCGACTACATCTTCACCGGCGTCTACGGCGACCCCAAGGCCACCGACAAGTCCAAGGCCCAGGGCAACCCGCTGTGGAAGAACCTGCAGGCGGTCAAGGACGGGCACGCCTTCGACGTCCCGGACGAGACCTGGTACCTCGGGCTCGGGGTCACCGCGGCCGAAGCGGTCCTCGACGACCTGGAGAAGCACCTCACGGCCTGAGCCGGCGAGGCTGTTCCAGAGCCGTGCGCCGGGCGCCGGCGGGCCTTCGTGCCCGCCGGCGCCCGGCGCCCGTACGACACCCGAACCGGAAAGAGAGAGTGAGCTCGGCGCATGGCGCGACCGACCCGTCGCCGTATCGCCTGGCTGGTGGGGTGCGCGGCGATGCTGCTGATCGCCGTCCTGCTGAGCCTGGCCGTCGGCAGCCGTCAGATCGCCCCCGGCGAGGTGGTCCAGGCCCTGCTGCACGGCGGCACCAGTGACGACGCCCAGGTGGTGCGGGCGCTGCGCGTACCGCGCACCGTCATCGGCGTGCTGGCCGGCGCGGCCCTCGCCGTGGCCGGGACCGTGATGCAGGGCATCACCCGCAACCCCATCGCCGAACCCGGCATCCTGGGCGTCAGCCAGGGCGCCTCCGTCGGGGTGGTGTGCGCGATCGCGTTCCTCGGCGTGCACACCCTCACCGGGTACGTCTGGTTCGCCTTTGTGGGCGCCGCGGTCGCCGCCGTCGCCGTCTACGCCGTCGCCGCGGGCGGTTACCGCGGGGCCTCCCCCGTGAAACTGGCGCTCGCGGGCGCCGCGATGAACGCCTTCCTCGCCTCCGTGGTCTCCGGGATCGTCACCACCGACGCCCACGCCCTGGACGAGTTCCGGTTCTGGCAGGTCGGCTCGATCAGCGGCCGCGGCAGCGACGTCATCGGCCAGATCTGGCCGTTCGTGGCCGCCGGACTGCTCCTGGCCGCGGTGCTGGCCCGGGGACTGGACGCGCTCGCGCTCGGCGACGACGCGGCCAAGGGCCTCGGCCACAACGTGGCGCTGCTGCGCGTCCTGGGCGCGGTGGGGGCGACCGTGCTGACCGGCGCCGCCGTCGCGGCCGTGGGCCCGATCGCCTTCACGGGCCTGGCCGTTCCGCACATCGCCCGGGCCTTGGTCGGCGCCGCGCACCGCTGGGTGCTCCCGGTGGCCGCCCTCCTGGGACCGGTGATGATCCTCGCCTCCGACGTGCTCGGCCGTGTCGTCTTCCCACCCTCGGAGGTGCCGGTGGCCGTCATGACCGCCCTGCTCGGCGTGCCCTTCCTCATCGCGCTGGTACGGCGCCGGACGGTGGTCGCCGCATGAGCCGCACGAGCCGCATGAGCCGCACGAACACCATGGCGCGGGCCGCCTCGCCGGCCTCCGCCGGCCGGTGGGTGCGCCCCGCGGGGCACACCGTCCTGCGCCGCGGGCGCGGCAGCTTCCTCGTCCACCGCAGGGCCGTTCTCATCGCCGTCGTGCTCGCCGTGCTGCTGGCGGCGGCCGTCGTGGTCTACCTCTGCGTCGGCGAGTCCTTCGTCTCCCCGGTGGAGGTCGTCAACGTCCTCCTCGGCCGGCCCAGCCCCGACCAGCTCGTCGTCGGCACACTGCGGCTGCCGCGGCTGGTCGTGGGCCTGCTCGCCGGGCTCGCCTTCGGCGTCGCCGGGGCGCTGGTGCAGACCGTCGCGCGCAACCCGCTGGCCAGCCCCGACGTCATCGGCGTCACCCACGGCGCGGGCGCCGCGACGGTCGCCGCGATGAGCTTCGGCCTCGTCTCGTACACGGCGCTGCCGTACGTGTCGATCGCTGGCGGGCTCGCGGCGGCGCTGCTGGTCTACGTGTTCGCCTGGCGCCGCGGGCTCCACGCCTCGCGCTTCGTCCTCGTCGGGATCGGCGTCTCGGTGGCCCTGGGCTCGCTGACCCAACTCTTCCTCACCAAGGGCGACTTCCTCGTCGCCCAGCAGGCCAAGGTCTGGCTGACGGGCTCGCTCAACAGCCGCGGCTACGACCAGGCCGCTCCCCTGGCGACGGTGCTCCTGCTGGCGGTCCCCGCGGCACTGTGGGCGGCCAGGGCCCAGCGCGGGGCCTCCCTCGACGACGACACCGCCCTGGCCCTCGGCATCCGGCTGGACCGGGTGCGGCTCGGACTGACCGCGCTCGGCATCGTCCTGGCGTCCGTGGCGACGGGTGCGACCGGACCGGTCGACTTCGTCGCCCTCCTCGCCCCGCAGATCGCCCGTCGGCTGACGCGTACCGCGCAGATCCCGCTGCTGTCCTCGGCGCTGACGGGCGCGCTCGTGGTCGTCGTCGCGGACCTGCTGGCCCGGCGCCTGTTCTCCCCCGTCGAACTCCCCGTCGGCGTCCTCACCGCAGCGGTGGGCGCCCCGTACCTGATGTGGCTGATCGCCCGCACCCGCAGCCGTTCCGGAGGCACCACCCCATGAGCCGTACCAGCCGACTCACCGCCCGGGCACTGACCTTGGCCTACGAGGACCGCACCGTCGTCGACGGCCTGGACCTGGAGATCCCGGACGGCCGCGTCACCGTCATCGTCGGCCCCAACGCCTGCGGCAAGTCCACGCTGCTGCGCGCGCTGGGCCGGCTGCTCAAGCCGCGCTCCGGCACGGTCCTGCTGGACGGCACCGAACTCGCCCGCATCCCCGGCCGGCAGATCGCCCGCACGGTCGGCGTGCTGCCGCAGAGCCCCACGCCGCCGGACGGCATCACCGTCGCCGACCTCGTGGCGCGCGGGCGCCAGCCCCACCAGAAGTGGTGGCAGCAGTGGTCCGAGGCCGACGAACGCGCCGTCGCCGAGGCCCTGGAGCACACCGGCACCGCCGACCTCGCGGACCGGCCGGTCGACGAGCTGTCCGGCGGGCAGCGCCAGCGGGTGTGGATCGCCATGGCCCTCGCGCAGGAGACCGATCTGCTGCTGCTGGACGAGCCGACCACCTACCTCGACATCGCCCACCAGGTTGAGGTGCTGGACCTGGTCCGCCGCCTCAACCACGGGCGCGGGCGCACGGTCGTCGCCGTGCTCCACGACCTCAACCAGGCCGCCCGCTACGCCGACCACCTCATCGCTATGAAGGCCGGCCGCGTCGTCGCCCAGGGCCCGCCCCGGGACATCGTCACGGCGGACCTGGTCCACGAGGTCTTCGGCCTCACCTCCGTCATCGTCCCCGACCCGGTCACGGGCAGCCCCCTCGTCGTCCCCGGAGTCCCCTGGCAGCCCGCGGCGGCCGACTGACGCGCTCCCGCGTCACCCGGCACGGCGGGAGCGCGGCAGGGCTCTCCGCCATACTGCAGGGGTGACCTCACCGGCCGGCCCCGTGATCCTCTTCGACGACGACCTCCACATGTACGTCCTCGCGAACGCGGCCCACGCGGAGGCCTACTGGGAGGAGCCGGGCGAGTACACCCGCGGATTCGACGCGCGGGCCCGCCCCCTGCGCATGACGGGCGAACCCCACCGGGTCACCCTCGAACTCACGGGCGCCGCACCGGACGAGGCGGCGCTGCGCCGCCTGGTCGCCGACCACTACCGTCGCTTCCTCCCCCGCGAGGCGCCGCCGCGGGCGGCCGGTCTGGCGGAGTTCGTGGCGTCCCTGCCCCTCGACGGGGGCTGAGGCGGCACGCCGTCAGGCGAGCATCAGGGCGACGGCGTCGCCGCCCCCGCGGCGAGGAGGGCGCGCAGCGGGGCGCGCTCCGTGGGCAGTCCCGCGGACCGCAGCCAGGAGACACGGTTGGCGACGTCGCCCCAGCAGGCGTCACGCTCGGCCAGGGCCCGCAGGAAGGCGTGCTGGGCGGCCGTCAGCGGGCGGCCGGACGTGTACGGCTCGGGGAAGGCGGAGGCGAGGAGCGGGCCCCAATCGCTGTCGACGGTGTACTGGCCGCACATCGGGACCAGTGACAGGGCGGCCGGCAGGACCTCGTCGAAGTGCCGGGCCCGGTCGAGCAGTCCGCGCAGCAGCGTGAAGCGGAACCAGCCGTCGAAGTGGGGCAGCGGCTCGTCGAACCACTGGTCGGCGGCCGCGGGGTCGGCGAGCGCGTCGAGCAGGGCCGGCACGGCGCCGGGGGCGCTGGTACCCAGGGCGGCGCAGGCGCGTACCGCCGGGTCGGAGTCCGTCAGGAGACCACCGGTGTCACGGCCCCAGGCCCCCAGCGACAGGAGGGCGCCGGCCCGTTCGCGGCGGTCGCCGTCGCCCCTGGCGATCCGCTCCAGGCGCCCGGCCGCGGCCGGTATGCGGTCGGCGAGTTCGGGTGCCCGGAGCAGATGTGTCACCGCGCTGAGGGCCGCCTCCCTGACGGTGGCGTCCGCGTCGTCCAGCCAGGGCGCGACCGCGTCGAACAGCTGCGGCCGGACGGCACGGCACGCCTCGATCGCCGCAATCTCCTCGGCCCACGCGTCGTCACCGGCACCGTCCTCGTCCTCCTCGTCGTCCTCGTACGCCGCGGAGTCGGCGAGTTCGCCCAGCCATTCCAGGAGCGCGGCACGCAGCGGCCGGGCCCGGTCGTCCCAGGGGAAGAAGCTCTCGTGGACCGCGAGGGTGCGGGGGTCGTTCAGAATGCAGGCGACGAACAGCGCCGCCGGCGCGGTGGCGGAGTACAACGACCCCTGGTGCAGGACGGACATCTCCAGCCGGCCGAGCGACTCGGCCTGCACCTCTGGGTCCTGATGCAGGAGACCGAGCAGATCGTCCGGGGTGCCGTCGGCGGGCCCGTAGGCGTGCGCGAGTGCGGACCAGTCGGTCGCCGCCAACAGGGCGGCGGGTTCGGGCATTGCGGCGGTGGCGTCGTTCGCGGACATGGCGGCAGTCTGGCGCAGGCGTCTGACAACGGCCGCGCACATCAGGCGAATCCTGCCCTTTCCCCGTGTTTCCACGTTAGCTGTGGGGTGGCAGTGAGCGGTGTGAAGAGAGGGAGTAGATTGCGGCTGCCATTGGCATCGGATTTAGCAACAGCCTGGAGAACTTGTGACCGCATCCCCCCGCCGTGCCTGGTCCCGCCCCGGCACCCTGATAGCGGCGGCCGCGACCGGCATCATCGGTCTCGGCCTGTGCGCCACCCCGGCGTCCGCCCACACGCGTACCTGGACCGTGGATTGCTCCCAGGTGGAGTTCAATCTGCAGGCCTACAAGGGTGACGTCGAGAACACCGTGACCCTTACTGCGGACGGCAAGGAACTGCTCCCGACCACCACTTTCGGTACGTCGTTCAAGCAGACCATTGACCTCCCGCCGCACACCGCTGAGGTGAAGCTCCACCTCAGCGTGGTGGCCGGCGACGACAAGCTGGGCAACAAGGGCTACTCGTTCGAGGGCGACAAGACCGCCCCGGTGTGCGAGGGCTCGGACGAGACCACGCCCACCCCCACGCCCACCCCGACGGAGACGAAGACCACCGAGTCTCCGAAGCCCAGCGAGACGCCCAGCGAGGAGGCCAGCACGGCCCCCTCCGCCGCGCCCTCGACCCCCTCCACCGACGAGTCCCCGGCCGGCGACCTCGCCGAGACCGGTGCCTCCAGCTCCACCCCGCTGCTCGCGGGCGGTGCGGCCGTCGCGCTGCTCGCCGGCGGCGGCCTGCTGTTCGCGAACCGCAAGCGTCGCGCCGCAGCCCGTCACTGACCCAGGTCGCTGACGGCGGCGCGGTGACTCGCCGTGCATGACACAAGGGTGCCGGACCGTGCTCCGTACGGTCCGGCACCCGGCTTTTCGCGACCCGCCGCGCGACTCCGGCGTCAGGCCACGGGCCCCGGCGCGGTGGAGGCCTCGAACTCCCCCTTGCGCAGCCGGTACACCTGCAGCCGCAGGTCGTAGTACTTCTCGGTCTCCCCGACCCATTCCATGCCGACGCTGCGGGCGGTGGCCGCGCCGCGGTCGTTCCGCGGGCGGACCACGGCGAAGAGTTCGTCCACGCCCGACGCGAAGGCGTGACCCGCCAGCGCGCGTCCGGCCTCGGCGGCCAGGCCCCGGCCCCAGAACGGGTGGGCGAGCTGCCAGCCGATCTCGAGGTCGACGCCGTACGGCGGGAGCGGCAGGACGGCGGCTCCTCCGACGAGTTCGCCGCTCTCGCGCAGTTCGATCGCCCAGCGTCCGGCCGGCCGTTCCAGGGCGCCGCCGCCCTCCTGCCAGGAGCGCAGCAGTTCCCGCATGGACGCGACGTCGGGCTGCCGGGTCATCGCCGGCGCCAGCCAGCGCGTCACGTCGTCCGTACCGTAGACGGCCAGCGCCGCTTCCGCGTCGTCGGTACGCCACGGCCTCAGGACGAGCCGGGGGGTGACGATCCGGGTTTCCTCGTTGCCCTTCGCGCGCTGTGCCGTGGCCGTACCAGTCATCTGCGTCTTCCGTCCCTGTCGCGGGCTCCGCCGGCCGTACGTCCGGCGGGCACCCGAAGTCCCCTGTGAGCATGCACAACACCAGGAGGGCGCCGTCGCTTCCCGCCCCGGGCCGGACGAGCGCCCACCCACCCCCGCTAACCCCCATCACTCGCTTGACAGGTTACCTCGATCCTGTTTCCATGTAACCATCTAAGCGAATCGAAGGGGTTAGGCATGGCCACCGTGCACCACCGCTACGCCGAGGTCCAGGGTCACCGGCTCTTCTACCGGGAGGCGGGCCCGGCCGACGCCCCCGTCATCGTGCTCCTCCACGGCTTCCCGACCAGCTCGTTCATGTTCCGCGAGCTGATCCCGAGGCTCGCCGGCCACTACCGCGTCATCGCGCCCGACCACCTCGGCTTCGGGTTCTCCGACGCCCCCGCCGCCGACGAGTTCGCGTACTCCTTCGACGCCCTGGCCGGACTCACCAAGGGCCTGCTCGACGGGCTGGGCGTCACGCGGTACGCGCTCTACGTCCAGGACTACGGAGCGCCGATCGGCTGGCGCCTCGCGCTGGACGACCCCGGCGCCGTCACCGCGATCGTCACCCAGAACGGCAATGGCTACGAGGCGGGACTCGTCGAGGAGTTCTGGGACGACGTCCGCGCCTACCAGCGCGAGCAGACCCCCGAGACCGAGGCGGGCGTCCGCGTGGCGCTGAGCCTCGAGGGCATCAAGTGGCAGTACGTCACGGGAGTGGCGGACGAGACCAGCGTCTCCCCCGACACCTGGCACCACGACTTCCAGCTGGTCTCCCGGCCCGGCAACGACCTGGTGCAGCTCACGCTCTTCCGCGACTACGCCACCAACATCCCGCTCTACCCGCGCCTGCACGAGTACCTGCGCACCCACGCTGTTCCCGTGCTGGCGGTCTGGGGCGAGCACGACCCCATCTTCGGGCCCGACGGCGCCCGGGCCTTCGCCAAGGACGCGCAGCGGTCGGAGGTGCACCTCCTCGACGGGGGCCACTTCCTCCTGGAGACCCATGTCGAGCCCGTCGCGGAGCTGATCCTGGGCTTCCTCGACCGGGCGGGACTGGCGCGCTGAGCCACCGCATCCCGCATCCCGCCTCCCGCATCCCGCATCCCGCATCCCGCATCATCCACCGCCGAACGACGATTGCGAGGGCCATGACCCGCCACACCGGCTTCCACGAGGGAGAACTCGCCGTCCAGCGACGTGCAGGCGTCGCTCAGCAGGCCGCCCGGCTGCGGGGCATGCTCGACCCGCCGCATCTCGGCGGCGGAGTGTCCCTCTTCCTCGCCGACCGCGACCTCGCCGTACTGGGGGCACGTGACGAGGACGGGCGCCTGTGGGTCTCCCCGCTCACGGGAGCCCCCGGCTTCCTCTCCACCCAGGGTGACGCCGTACGGGTCGGGACCCGTCCGCGGGCGGGCGACCCGCTCGCCGGGCTGCCGTCCGGCGGGGCCGCGGCCCTGATCGTGATCGACCTCGCGAGCCGCCGCCGGCTGCGCCTCAACGGCACCCTCGCCGCTGCCGACGACGCCGGCTTTGAACTCGCCGTCGACCAGGCGTACGGGAACTGCCCCCAGTACATCCAGCAGCGCCTGCTCGGCCCCGCACCGGAGGGCGGCCCGGGCGGCGGGGACGCCCCCGCCGCCGGAGCGCGGCCCGCCGACCGGCTCGACGCGGCGCAGGCGGCCATGGTGGGCCGGGCCGACACCTTCTTCCTCGGCACCGCCCACCCCGAACGCGGCGCGGACGTCTCCCACCGGGGCGGCCCGCCGGGATTCGTCCGGGTGACGGACGACGGCGGCCTGTGGTGGCCGGACTATCCCGGCAACAACATGTTCAACAGCCTCGGCAACCTGGCGAGCGACCCCGCCGCGGCCCTGCTCTTCGTGGACTTCGCCACGGGGACGACGCTGCAGCTGTCCGGGACCGCGGCCGTCGACTGGACGTCGCCCGGGGTTCCGGGCGACGACGGCGGCACGGGCCGCCGGGTCCGCTTCACCCCGCGGCACGTGGCCACCGGGCGGGTCCCGGTGCGGGCGGACGCCGTCCTCCCCTACCGGCTCAACCCGCCGCTCACCGCCTGACCGCCGTCAGCGGCCGGTCACCGCCGCCAGCAGTCCGCGGAAGTCCTCCTCGCAGGCCGGGCAGCCGCGCAGGTGGACCGCGACACCGGGGTAGCGCCGCTCCGGTGCCGCGTCCGCCAGGAACAGCTCCAGGTAGACGTCCATCAGGTCGAGCGCCGCGTCGCAGCCGGGGTCCAGGGGATCGCTGCGCAGGAGGTCGTCAAGACCCTGCCATTCGTTCATGAGCGCCTCGCTGTCGTCAGGGGCAGATGTCCATTGGCTGCGAGCCGGGCGCGGAGCTTACGCCGCGCGTCGAACATCGTCTTGTAGAGCGCGTTGCGGTTCGTGCCGAGCTCCGCCGCGAGCGTGTCGGCGTCCACGCCGTTCACGGCGAGCGCGGTGAACACCCGGCGCTGGCGCTCGGTGAGCTCCTCGTCCACGGCCTCGCGCAGCGCGGCGACCAGCTCCCGGGCCTCGCTCTGCCGCACGGGATCGGCGCCGAGCCGGTCGGGGAGCCGCTCCCACGCCTCGGGGTCGAGCTGCACACCGGCCGTCCGCCAGAAGTGACGGCCGAGCTTGCTCGACACCTCGTGCATGACGAACTTGTACGCCCAGGTCGTGAAGCGGCTGTCGCCGCGGAATTCGCCGATCTTCCGGGTGATCGACAGCAGGGCGTCGGCCGCGGCCTGGTGGGCGATGTCGTCCAGTTCCGGCCCGCTGATGCCGTGCCGCGACCCGCGCCGGTTCAGCTCCGCGTACGCGATCCGCAGCAGCAGGGCGTGCAGCCGGCCGGTCGCCTCCTCGTGCTCGTCGCCGCCGGCCGACAGCGCCCGCACCCACTGCGCGGACTCCGCGTCCATCGACCGGCCGCCCCGGCCCCCGTCGCCGGCCGGGCCGTCGTTCTGTGCGGAATCCATGCAGCGATCCTAGACGCGGCCGCCCGCCCCCACCTCCACGGCGGCGCCCGCCGCGCCCCCGCGAGAACCGGCCGCTCCCGGGAGGTAAGACCCGGTCGTTGTCCGCCACCAATGGGCGTACGGAAAAGAGAGAGCCGCGAGCAAGGAGGGACCGTGACCGGCTACCGCAGGAACCCGGAGGCCGTCTCGCGACTGTCACCGGAGCAGTACCGCGTGACACAGGAGAACGGCACCGAGCGCCCCTTCACGGGCGCCTACCTGGACAACAAGGAACCCGGGATCTACGTGGACGTGGTCTCCGGAGAGCCGCTGTTCGCCTCGGTCGACAAGTACGACAGCCACAGCGGCTGGCCGAGCTTCACCCGGCCGCTGGACCGGAGCACCGTCGTGGAGCGGCCGGACCCGGGCTACGGGCTGCTGGCCACCGAGGTGCGCTCGGCGGTGGGCGACAGCCACCTGGGGCACGTCTTCCCCGACGGCCCCCGGCAGACCGGCGGCCTGCGGTACTGCATCAATTCCGCCTCGCTGCGCTTCATCCACGCCGATGACCTGGAGCGGGAAGGTTACGGGGCCTACCTCGGGTTGTTCGACAATGGTGACAGGACCGATTCGGAGGATTGACATGGCAGGACAGACACAGAGGGCCGTACTCGCGGGCGGCTGCTTCTGGGGCATGCAGGACCTGATCCGCAAGCAGCCCGGAGTCGTGGGGACCCGCGTCGGCTACACGGGCGGCGACGTGCCCAACGCCACCTACCGCAACCACGGCACCCACGCCGAGGCGATCGAGATCCTCTTCGACCCCGAGAAGACGGACTACCGGGCGCTGCTGGAGTTCTTCTTCCAGATCCACGACCCGTCGACGCGGAACCGCCAGGGCAACGACATCGGCATGAGCTATCGCTCGGCGATCTACTACGTGGACGACGAGCAGAAGCGCGTCGCGGAGGACACCATCGCCGACGTCGACGCCTCGGACCTGTGGCCCGGCAAGGTGGTCACCGAGGTCGAGCCCGTCGGGCCCTTCTGGGAGGCCGAGCCGGAGCACCAGGACTACCTGGAGCGCTACCCCGAGGGGTACACCTGCCACTTCCCGCGGCCGAACTGGCGGCTGCCCGCCCGTACGAAGGGCTGACGGACCCCGTCGCGCCGCCCTGGTGACGGGCTCGGGCGGCGCGGCGGCCCTCGGCGGCCCGGGGCCCTGTGCGGCCCCGGGCCGCCGTCGTACGTCAGTCGGCGGCGGCCCGGGCGCGCCGGTGGTGGCGCCGGGCCTTCATGCGGTTGCCGCAGGCCGCCATGGAGCACCAGCGGGCGGTGTTGGCCTTGCTGCGGTCGAGCAGGAACAGCCGGCACTCGTCGTTGGCGCAGGGCCGCAGGCGTCCGGGCCTGGCTTCCTGCAGCGCGCCCCAGGCCGTGACGGCCCGGACGGCCGGCATGCGCTCGGCGGGGGCCTCCAGCACCCAGTCGACGCCGTGCGCGGACACCCGCGGCACCCGGGCGACCCCGGTGAGCAGTTTCTGGAGCTCGGCGGGCGCCCCGTCCCCACGCGTGACGCGCTGCAGCGCGTCACGCGCCGCCAGGAGGTGGCGCAACTCCTGTGCCGTCCCGGTGCCGCCGTGGGCGCGCAGCCAGCGGCGGCCGGCGGCCGGGTCGGCCAGTTCGTCCACCTGGGTCCCGTCGGCGACCGGGGTCGTGTTGAGCAGTTCCAGCAGGTAGTCGTCGTCCGCCGTCTCGGCCGTCATGCTCGGCGCCTCCCGTCCCGGGTAACCCTTCATCGGTCGTTTGAAGGTTACACCTCCGGGTGCGGGCACGGCAGCGCCCCGGCGGGCTCACAAGGCCTCCAGCCGCAGCTCACGGCCGCTCCACCGGGACCGGAGCCGCCGGTCATGGCTGGCCACGACGATCGCGCCCGGTCCCGGGCCGAGCGCCTCCTCCAGTTCGTCCGCGAGCCGCGGCGAGAGGTGGTTGGTGGGCTCGTCGAGCAGCAGCAGCTCGGGCGGGTCGGCCACCAGCAGGGCCAGGGCCAGCCGGCGCCGCTGCCCCACGGACAGCCGCCCGACCGGCCGGTCCAGCTCGGGGGTGCCGAGCAGCCCGAGGTCGGCCAGCGGGACCGCCTCCGCGCGCTCGGCGCCGAGTGCCGCGGCGTAGGTCTCCCGCGCGGTCCGGTGCGGCCGCTCGAAGGCCGTGTCCTGGGCGAGCAGGCCGACGGTCAGGCCTTCCCTGCGGCGTACCCTGCCCGCCGCCGTCAGGTGCCCGGCGAGCACGGCCAGGAGGGTCGACTTCCCCGCCCCGTTCACCCCGGTGACCAGCAGCCGGTCGGCCGCCGGCACGTCGAGGCGGTCCAGGGTCAGCCTTCCGGGCACATGGACGTCGCGCAGCGCCAGCAGGACACCCTCGGCGGACCGGGCGGCGAGTGCGGCGGCGCGCAACCGCAGCGGCTCCGGCGGCCGGGCGACCTGTTCGCGCTCCAGCTCCCCCAGCCTGCGGGCGGCGCTGCGCACACGCCGGGAGATCTGCTGCTGCACGCGTCCGCCGGAGTGGCCGTACCCCATCTTCTCGTTGTCGCGCTTGGGCCGGTCGTGTGCGACCCGGTGGGCGGTGGCGTCCACCGACCGGCGCAGCTCGGCGAGTTCCTCCTGCTCGGCGTCGAAGCGCCGCTGCCAGCGGGCCCGTTCGGCGTGCTTCTCCTTCAGGTAGGCGCTGTAGTTGCCGCCGTGGCGGGTCGGGCCGTCCGCCGCCGGGTCGAGGTCGATCACGTCGGTGCAGACGGCGTCGAGGAAGGCCCGGTCGTGGCTCGCGACCACCACGGCACCCGGCAGGCCCCGCAGTTGCTCCTCCACGAAGGCCGCGGCGGCGTCGTCCAGGTGGTTGGTCGGCTCGTCGAGCAGCAGGGCGGTGGGCCGTCGCACCAGGAGCGCGGCGAGCGCCAGCCGGCCGCGCCGGCCGCCCGACAGCCGCGACAGCACGCGGTCTCGCGGGACGTCCCCGAGGCCGAGGCCGGCCAGCACGATGTCCGCGCGACGGTCGGCGTCCCAGGCCTCCTGGGCCTGTGCGGCGTCGAGCGCTCCCGCGTACGCGTCGAGCAGTTCGCCGTGGCCGGGCGCGTCCTGCGGGGTCCCGGCGAGGGCGGCGGCCAGGCGGTCGAGCTCGGCCAGGAGCCCGCGCGCCTCGCGCAGGGCGTCGTCGAGGACGTCGCCGACCGTCGCGCTGCCGGGGAAGGGAAGTTCCTGGCGCAGGAAGCCGAGGTCGGGAGGGCGGATCACGGTTCCGGCGTCGGGCTCGGCCACTCCGGCGAGCACTTCGAGCAGGGTCGACTTGCCGGCGCCGTTCTCGCCTACGAGACCGATGCGGTGCCCGGGGGCGGCGGTGAGGGAGAAGCCGTCGAGCACGCGTCGGCCGCCGAAGGTGCGGACGAGGTCATGGGCGGACAGGGCGGGCTGGGTCACGGGGATCACCACAAAAGGGGTCGGGGCCATGGCCGCCGTGACGGCGGCCGGGGCGGAAGGGCTGAGGGGACGGGCGCGGGTCACACCGGGAAGGCGCCGGTCTGCGTCAGCCGCCCGTCGGACAGGTGCGGCCGGCGGCGCGCGTCGATGTCCAGGTCGTCGGTGGGTTCGTCGGGCGGCCCGAGGTCGCCGAGGCCGAGCCGGTCCGGTTCGGCGCGGGTGCGTTCCCGATGTCCCCGTCGTCGCCGACGGTCGCGATGTGCTCCTCGGCGGTGTCCCCCGACTCGACCGCGTCGATCGCGCGGACGGCGCCGGCGAGCCCCGTGGCCTCGGCCACGGCGAGGTCACCGGTCGCCGGCGGGCTCTGCGGGGGACGGCCGAGCGTCCCGTCGACGGTGACGGTGCCGCCGCGGAGCCCGTACTCCCCCGCGATCAGCGTGAGGAGGGTGCTCTCGCCGGCGCCGTTCGGCGCGACGGGACCGGTGCGGACGCCGCCGACGGTGGAGGACAGGTCCTCGAGGACGGGGGTGGCGTCAGGCCGGGGGAAGGACGGGTGGGCACAGATGACATGCGCGTCGGACATGGGTGGGCCCTCGGGAGGTCACCGCACGCGGCCATGGGGCCGCCGCGCGGGAAGGGGAGTGTGGGAAGGCATGACGAAACGGCCACGGCATCGGCGCGTCGTGCGCGCCCGCCCATGGCCGAGGACACCCGGTATCACCCGGAGATGTCGTCGTCACCCGCCACGTTCGGACTCCCTTGGTTCCCGGTTCGGAGATCCGCGTCACCCTACCAGCCGACCCGGCAGGCGCCTCCGCCGCGGCCCGACCGTGTCCCCGCCCGCCACCGGTGACCAGGCGCACGCGGCCGCGCAGTCCCAGGTCCGTCGGGGCCTTCCCCTCCCGCGCTCAGAGGGTGATCCTCTGCGGCCGGGTGGTCACCACGATGACACAGGTGACGCCCGACTCCAGAGCCGCCGTGAACTCCTTCCGGAGCTCCGCCGGGCTCTGCACCTCGGCCGCCTGGCAGCCGAAGCCCCGCGCCACGGAGACGATGTCCAGCCCCGGCAGGTCGAGTCCGGGCACACCCGGGGTCTTCTCCAGATCGGCGAAGGACTTCAGGATCGAGTACTCGCCGTTGCGCATCGCGACGTACACGACGGGCAGCCCCTGCTGCACCGCGGTCCACAGACCCTGCACCGAGTACTGGAAGGAACCGTCCCCGATCAGGCACACCACCGGGCGCCTGACCCCGCGGTCCCGGTCCCCGAGGGCGACTCCGACCGCCGCCGGCAGGGCCCAGCCGATGCCGCCGCTCGGGGTGGCGAAGAAGGACTCCGGCTCCACGGCCGGCAGCCACTGCGCGTGCTCCGCCATGGTCGAGGTGGACTCGTTGACGAAGACGGCGTGCTCCGGGCGGACGTCGGCGAGGGCGGCGTAGACCTCGGCGGGCGTCAGAGGTCCGCTCGGTGTCCGCGTCGGCTTCCCGGGGCGCGGCATGGGCTCGGGCAGCTCGCGGTCGCCGCCTTCCGCCACCGCCTCGGTGAGGAGTTCGATCGCCATCCGTGCGTCGCCGAGCAGGCTGTCGCCGACGCGGGCGGCAGCGGCGACCGCCGGGTCGCTCGTGATGTGCAGCAGTTCGGTCCCCTGCGGCAGGATGTCGCCCGGTACGTAGGGGTAGTACCGGAAGACCTCGGCCCCCACGACCACCACCAGGTCGTGGCCGGCGAGCCGTTCCCCGACGGCCCGCACGGACATGCCGAGCGGGCCGCGGTACAGGCGGTGGTCCTCACGGAACGACGCGCGGTCCGCGAGCGGGGGGCTGTAGACCGCGGCGTTCAGCCGCTCGGCGAGTGCCACGGCGGCATGCCAGCCCCCCGACCGGTCCACTTCGGGCCCGAAGACCAGGGCGGGACGCCGGCTGGCCGTGATGCGCGCGGCGAAGTGCCGCAGGCGCGCCGGATCCGGCGCGTACGCCGTGCTGACGTCGCGCAGGACGGCGGGGCCGCTCAGGGGCCGGTTCCAGTCGTCGAGCGGGATCGACAGGAACACCGGTCCCGAGGGCGGCTGGAGCGCCGCGGCGTAGGCGCGCATGAAGGCCTCCGGCACGTCCTCCGCGCGCAGCGGCTCGTACGACCACTTCACCCACGGCCTGGGCAGGGTCGTCGCGTCGCGGTTGGCCAGGTAGGGCTCGCCGATGACCAGTTCGCGGTGCTGCTGGCCCGCGGTGACGATCAGCGGGGTGTGGCCGTGGTACGCGGCGACCAGGTTGCCGACACTGTTCCCGAGCCCGGCCGAGGAGTGCACGTTGACCAGCGCGGGACGGCGGGTGGTCTGGGCGTAGGCGTCCGCCATGGCGATGACGGAGGCCTCCTGCAGGGCCAGGACGTAGGTGAAGTCGTCGGGGAATTCCTGGAGGAACGTCTCCTCGGTGGATCCCGGGTTGCCGAAGACCGTTGTCAGCCGCAGTGACCGCAGCAGTTCGTAGGTCACGGAGTGGACGGTGGATCGCTCGTTCATCGTGCGCAGCTCCCAGGGGACGCGACGGACGCCGTGACGGACGGCACCCGCCGGTCGCGGAGCATGGCGGCCGCCGCCACCCCGACGCTAGACGCCGGCCCCGTGCCCGCCCGGCACATCCGGCACGACGCACGGTGCGATCATCCCGACGGGGGCGCGGGCCCGCGAAGAGCGGTCCCGGCCACCTCAGGCGGTTCGTCGGCTCCCGCCCGGCGGGGCCGCACGGTCCGCGGGCGCCGCGCGCCCGCGCCGCTCCGTGCCGAACAGGGCGATCAGGCGCTCCCCGCCGTCCCCGCGCCGGGCCCGAGGCACAGCGATGCCCCGGCGTCCCCGTCGGTTGCGGTGAGGTAGGCCCAGCCCAGCGGGTTCCAGCGCAGACGGCGCACCTCGACCCCGTCGATCTCGGCGTTCTCCCGCGCCGCGCACTCGTGGGCGTCGGCGGCGCGGTGCATCGCGGCCCGCACCGCGTCCTCGGCGTCGTCGGCCTCGCCGACCACGTAGTAGTGGCTGCGCACGGCACCCCGGGCCGTACTGAACCGCAATCCCACGAACCATCGGTCCTCGGGGGCGACGGTGGCAAGCATCGTCACTGCTCTCCTCGTTCGCGGTCTCCGTGGCGGCCGTGTCCCGGACCACCACCCTCCGATCCCTTGGAACAGCGGGCTTGGTGCCCTCCATCGCAGGTCGGCCGGGCCCCGGTGAACCTGGGAACGGGGGTACCACCCCGGTGCGCGGGCGGCGATCAGGCCCCTTCGGCGGGCCGGTGCCGTACCGCGCAGGTGAAGACGCCGGAGCCGGACCGCTCGCATTCCACGTACGCGGCGGTCCCCGCCCGCGCGGCGGGCGGGCGCCAGGGCATCACCGCCTCGCCGGCGAGCAGCGCCTCCAGGGTCTGCAGCCGCGGGTCGCGCAGGGCGGGGTGGTGCTCGTAGCCGGCCGCGCCGAGAGCCAGAGCGACGGCCATGCCGAGCAGGTTGACCTCGGTCGGCCGCTCGGGCGGCGCCGTGCCCTCCGTCGGGTGGAGCCGGATGCCCTCGTCGGGCACCTCGATCAGGCGGGCGGCGTAGCGCTCGGTCATGGTCGGGGTGGTCTCCTTACCGTGAGGTGGCGCGGGGTCATCCCCCGCTGGGACCGAAGCGCTCGGTGCGGATCCGGTCCGGGGAGTGGCCCAGGGCCACCAGCAGTCCCGCGGCCGTCTCGACGAAGCCGGTGGGGCCGCACACGTAGCAGGTGGGCTCGAAGTCCACGGGCCAGCCCCATTCGGCCAGGTCGCGGGCCTGGAGCCGGCCCACCGGGCGGGTCCACCCGTCCGGTGCCGAACGGGTGTAGACGTGTGTCGTGTCGAGTCCGGGGGCGCCCCGGTCCAGTTCGGCCGCGTAGAACCGGTCCTCGGGGGTGCGTACGGAGTACAGCAGCCGGAACGGGGCGCGGCTGCCCGCGGCGGCGCGGCCGCGGACCATCGCCATGAGCGGGACGATCCCGGAGCCGCCCCCGACCAGCAGGACCGGTTCGGTCTGCTCGGGTTGCCAGACGAACCAGCCGCCGACGGGGCCCCGGATCTCGACGGCGTCCCCGACGGCGAGGCCGTCGGTCAGGTAGGGCGAGACCTCGCCGTCCTCCACACGCTGGACGGTCAGCTCGACCCGGCCGCCGTCGGCCGCGGACGCCAGGGAGTAGCTGCGCTGGGTGCTGTAGCCGTCCTCCGCGGTGAGCCGGACGTCGACGTGCTGGCCGGGCAGGTGACCTGGCCAGCCGGGCACGTCGAACACCAGGGTCCGCGCCGCCACGGACTCGGCGCGCCGCTCGACCAGTTCGGCGGCCAGCCAGCGCAGGCGGTCGCCTAGTCGCCTTGGTACCGCTGTTCGCGCCATGGGTCTCCGTAGTCGTGGTAGCCGACGCTCTCCCAGAAGCCCGGCTCGTCCTCCGGGAGCAGTTGGATGCCGCGGACCCACTTCGCCGACTTCCACAGGTACAGGTGCGGGACCAGCAGCCGGGCGGGGCCGCCGTGCTCGGGGGCGAGCTCCTCGCCGTCGTACTCGTGGGCGATCCACGCCTGCCCGTCGAGGAGGTCCTCCAGGGGCAGGTTGGTGGTGTAGCCGCCGTAGGAGTGAACGAGCGCGTACTCGGCGGATGTCTCGACGTCGGCGAGCAGCGTGTCGAGGGAGACGCCCCGCCAGCTGGTGCCGAACTTGGACCACTTGGTCACGCAGTGCAGGTCGACGGTCGGGGTCTCGGCGGGCAGCGCCATCAGTTCCGTCCAGTCCCACCGGTGACGGGTGCCGTCCTCGGTGGTGACGGTGAACTCCCAGTCCTCGTGGGTGATCCGCGGTGTGGGGCCGGCGGACATGACGGGGAAGTCGAAGGTCTCGTACTGTCCCGGCGGGAGGTTGTTGCCCGACGTGGGGCGCCGGCCGTGGAATCCGCGCGAGATGATGGGCATGCCGCGCCGTCCTTCCTCTCCTCGCCGCCCCGGCTCGCCCGTGGTGGGAACCCCAGCATCGCGGACCGGGGGGATCCGGTCCACCGGAGCCCGCGGGGCGCGGCCCCGGTCGTCGTGACCGGCGCCGCGCCGCCGCGGCAGGTCGGGCGACCGGCCTGCGCGGCTCCACCACCAGGGAGGCGTCGCCGCCGCGGAGCCGCTCCGGCATGCAGGCGGTGGCCTCGTGGGGGACGCCGAGGGGTGCGGCGCTGACCTCGCTCAGGCGCGTGTACCCCTGTCCCCGCGAAGGGGACGGAACGGGGACGGGGTGGCGGGTGCCGGTGGGAAGGACCCCCGTAGGCCGGCGCAGTGGCCGAGGCGCCCGGGAGGGGATCCTCAAGGCGGCGGAGCTGTTGATCGCCCAGGGGGTCAACGCGACCGGGATGGACCAGCCCGCCACCGTCGCCAACGTGTGAAGCGCACCCTGTACACGCACTTCGCGGGCAAGGACGACCTCGTCCAGGCCTGTCGGAGCGGTCTCGAGGACGGCCTGCTCCCGCCCGAGGTGGTCCCCGGGGAGCCCTGCCCCGTCCCGCGGGGGGAGCTCCTGGCGATCTTCGGCTGGCGCCCGCGGACGATGGACGGCCGCTGAGCGGCTGCCCCTTCCTGAACGCCGCGGTCGAGGTCCCGGACCCCGGCCACCCGGTCCACGTACTGGTGGCCGCCTACAGGACCGAGTTCGCCCGCAGGCTGGCCGCCCTCGCGCGGGAGGCCGGTGCGCGCGACCCCGAGGAGCTCGGCGAGCGGCTCGCCCTGCTGTACGACGGCGCCGTCTCGCGCAGCACCGCGCTGAACGCGACCGGCCCGGGCGCCCACGCCCGCGCCATCGCCACCGCGCTGGTGGACGCCGCGATCGACTGAGCGCCCCCGGCGCCCCGGCCGTCCCGGCGGCTCAGCGCAGCCGCGTCGCCGCCCGGCGGCGGTCCGAGAGCACCTCCCGGGCGGCCCGCGCGCCCGAGGCCAGCGCGCCCTGGAGCGACCCGGTCGCCCGGTGGTCGCCGCACACATGGCGGCCCGGGGAGACGCGGGTGGTGCGGGTCATCGGGTGCGGCGCCGGCATCGCGGGCAGCGCCTCGCGCACGGTGCAGCGGTGCAGCGGCTCCCAGGCGGAGGCGTCCGTGCCGTACACGTCCGACAGCGCCGCGGTCAGTGCGGGCTCGTCGGCGGGCCCCGGAGTGCCGAGCACGGACGTCGCCACCAGGGCACGGCCGTCCGGGGACAGCCCGGGCTGCACCTCGGTGAGGACCACGGTGTTGAGGAAGCGGCGTCGTTCGTCCACCATCAGCGTCGGTTCGGCGAGCGGCGACCGCTCGGGGGCGTGGTAGTACGTCGTCACGGTCCGCGTGGGCGGAGTCGTGAGGCCGGGCAGCAGCCGTGCGGCCGCCCCCGGTCCGGTCGCCACCACCACGACGGGCGCGGCGAGGTCCGTACCGTCCTCCAGCAGCACCCCGTCACCGGTCAGTTCGCGCACCGGCGCCTCGGTGCGGACCGTGCCCTCGGGAAGTCGCGCGGCGAGCTGCGCGGGCACGGCGCCGATCCCCTCCGCGGGCAGGGCGAGGGTGCCACGCAGCATGCTGCGCCAGACGAAGTGGAAGAAGCGGCTGGAGGTCTCCAGTTCGTCCTCCAGGAAGACCCCGGACAGGAACGGCCGAAACAGGGTCTCCACCAGCTCGGGCGAGATGCCCGCGGCGGCCAGCGCGGTGAGCGTCGTGGTGTCGGCGCCCGCGCGCAGCCTTCCCGCGGGCAGCACCATGTCACGGGCGCTGAGGACCCCCAGCGCCGCCAGGTCGCGCCCCGACGCGAGCCGGCCGGGCAGCAGGTCGGCGGTCGCGTACGGCGGGCGGGTCGGGTCGGCGAAGCGCAGCCGCCCGCGTGAGGTGTGCACCAGTACACCGGGGGTGAAGGGCCGCAGCCGCAGCGGCTCCAGCTCCAGGCGCCGCTTCACCTGCGGGTAGGAGGTGTTGAAGACCTGGAAGCCGCGGTCGAGGAGGAAGCCGCGGTGCCGGTCGGTGCGCATCCGCCCGCCGACCGCGTCGGAAGCCTCCAGCACCCGCACCGCCAGACCCGCCACGGCCAGGTCCGCGGCGCACGCCAGGCCTGCGGCGCCCGCCCCCACCACGATCACGTCACAGCGGTCACCGCGCTCCTGCTGCATGGATCCGGTGCCCTTTCCTCCGTGTACACCCCGATACGGGCCGGCCTTCCGTACGCTACGCGGGTGCCCGCGGCCGCCCCTTGCCACACACCGCCGAACGGGGCGCCCGGCGCCCGCGCACCGATGAGTCGGCGCCGCAGCGGGAGTCCTCTCCATGACGGCACACGAGGGAAGGTGGAGCGATGGAGCCGCAGCTGCGCGACGTCCTGCAGGCGTTCGTGGACGACGGATCGGTGCCCGGAGCGGTGGGCCTGGTGGCACGCGGCGACCGGGTCGAGGTGGCGGCCGTGGGGACCATGGGGGTCGGGGACCCGGCCCCCATGGCCAGGGACTCGGTCTTCCGCATCGCCTCGATCACCAAACCGGTGGTCGCGGCGGCGGTCATGATGCTCGTGGACGACGGGCTGATCGCCCTGTCGGACCCCGTCGCCACGTGGCTGCCCGAACTGGCCGAGCCCGTGGTCGTCCGCACCCCGGCGAGCCCGGTCGACGACGTGGTGCCGGCCGCGGCGCCGATCACCGTCCTCGACCTGCTGACCTCGCGCGCGGGTTACGGCTTTCCCGCGGACTTCTCCCTGCCCGCGCTCGCCCCGCTGTTCGGCGAGCTGAGGCAGGGGCCGCCGCGGCCGCAGCAGGTCATGGCGCCGGACGCCTGGATGGCGACGCTGGCCGGGATCCCCCTGCTGCACCAGCCGGGCGAGGCCTGGCTGTACAACACGTGCTCGGACATCCAGGGCGTGCTGGTCGCGCGGGCGTCGGGACGGACGCTGCCCGAGTTCCTGGCCGAACGGATCTTCGAACCGCTGGGCATGACCGACACCGGTTTCGCCGTGCGGCGTGCCGACCTGGGCCGTTTCACCACCTTCTACCGTCCGGATCCCCGGGGAGGGCTGGAACTGGTGGACGCGCCGGACGGGCAGTGGAGCAGTCCCCCGGCGTTCCCGTCCGGCGCGGCGGGCCTGGTGTCGACCGCCGACGACTGGTACGCCTTCGGCCGGATGCTTCTCGCGGGAGGCACCTCGGGCGGCCGCCGGCTGCTGTCGGCGCAGTCCGTGCGGCTGATGACCGCCGACCACCTGCCGCCCGCCGAGCGTGCCGCGAACGAGATCTTCCTGGACGGGCAGGGCTGGGGCTTCGGCGGCTCGGTGGACGTCGCGGCGACCGCCCCGTGGAACGTACCGGGACGCTACGGCTGGATCGGCGGCACCGGCACGGCGGCGCACATCGCCCCGGCCACCGGCACCGTGTCGGTGCTGCTCACTCAGGTCGAACTGACCGGCCCGGCCGCGCCGGACACGATGCGCGCCTTCTGGGCCTACGCGGCCGGGACCTGAGCACGGCACGATCGCGCATCCCCGGATTCCGCCGGCGCGGGAAGACCGGCTCGGCCGAGAGCGGTACGCCGACGCTGCCGCGGCGCGACGCGGCGGGACGGCGGCGCCGAAGACACCGGACGCGCGGGCGGCGGCATGCGGGTGGCCCTCCGGCCTGACGCGGCCGTCCGCGATCCACTGGAGAATGAGACCCGTTGAAAGGCCGTCAGCTGGGCACACGTACTCCAGACCGAACCCTCGGAAAGGAGCACCACATGCCTCTTCGCTTCCGCAAGTCGTTCCGGATCCTGCCCGGCGTCCGCCTGAACGTCAACAAGCGCTCGCTCTCCATCACCACGGGCAGCAAGGGCGTCCACCACACGGTCAACACCCGCGGCGAACGCACCGAATCCGTCGACCTCCCGGGGCCGTTCTCCTGGCGGCGCACCCGCAAGGGGCACTGACGCCCGTCGTCATTCGAGGATCCAGCCCGCCATCCAGCGCTCCCGCACGGCCGGCCACTCCGCGGCGACCAGCGAGTAGTACACGGTGTCGCGCCACGATCCGTCGATCCGGCGGAAGTGCCGGCGCAGCACACCCTCGCGGATGCCGCCGATGCGGGACACGGCGTCCTGGGTCGCCACGTCGAGGTCGTCCAGGCGCCACTGGACGCGGCCGAAGCCCAGGTCCTCGAAGGCGTAGTACACCAGCATGAAGTGGGTCTCCAGGTGCACCGGGCTGCCCCACAGGGCCGGATCCAGCCAGCTCCAGCCGATGTCCACGCGCTCGTCGACGACCGAGACGTCGATGTACGCGGCCCAGCCCGACGGGCGCTCCGTGGTGTGCGGGACGACCGCGAACACCAAGGACTCCCCCGCCGCGGCCTGCGCCAGCCGCTGCTCCACCAGCGACGCCATCTCGCCCGGTGAACCCGGTGGTGTCGTCGACAGCCAGCGCCACATCCCTTCGTCGGCGCGCGCCGCGGCGAACAGCGCCGGCACGTGCAGCGGCGAGAGCGGGACCAGCCGCGCGTACCGGCCGTCGATGGTGACCGAAGCGGGGAAGCGTACTGCCATATCCGCACGCTAATGCGGCGGGCCCGCCACCGCACCGACTCGCGGATTCCCGCCCGCACGCCCCATGCGCCCCATCACCCCAGGGTGACGAGTCGGACGCGGAACGCAGTCGGGGACCGCGTGCCGGTCCGCGTCCGCGGGCCGGCGGCGGCCGAGGAGGTGGGCGCCGTGCGGCGGCGCGATAGCGTGCGCGGCATGAAGGACGACTTCGACGTGCGGCGGGAGCTGGCCGCGGGGATGACGGACCCGGCCGGGGCGCTGCGGTTCGTGCGGGGCTTCGCCGGACACTGGCTCACCCCCCTGCAGGACGGCGACGGGTGCGGTGAGCCCGAACTGGCCGCCGCCGAGGAGCGCCTGGGCCTGACCCTCCCCGCCGTGCTGCGCGACGCCTACCGGCTCTTCGGCCGGCGGCCGGACCTGACGAGCAATCACGACAGGCTGCTCGCGCCGGCCGAGCTGCATGTGGACTCGCGCGAGGAGGCGCTCGTCTTCCGGTACGAGAACCAGGGCGCCGCGTCGTGGGGCATCCTCCTCACCGACCTGCACAAGGCCGATCCGCCGGTCGTCATGAAACCGGACCTCGCGGACAAGGAGGCCGAGAGGTGGTCGGCGTGGCTGGACCGCTTCTCCTGGACGTGCGTCGAGATCGTCCTGTCGGAGTCGCTGCACGCGCCGTTCGAGCTCGGCGACTTCCGCGACGACCTCGACGAGGCCGAGTCCGAGTCCCTGGGCGGCCGGTTCACCCCGCTGCCGTTCCCCGCGTACCCGCCCGGCGAGGACCCGGGCGCGCGCTGGTACGCCGGGACCGACGTGATACTCCGCGAGGAGGACCGCACCTGGCTGTGGGCGCGGGCCCGCACCGAGGAGGCGCTCGACCGGGTGCGCGACGACCTCCCCGGCGACTGGCTCAACGACCCCCGCTGACCGACCCCCGCTGACCGACCCCGGCGCCCCTGGCGTTCGGGTCAGCCGAGGGGCACGTCCTCTTGGCGAAGGGCCTCCAGGGCGGGTCCGTACAGGCGGGTCTTGATCGTGCCGAGGGTGGGACCCGCCTTCCCGGCCAGGGGACGGGCGAGGGCGACGGCGGCCTCGCGGACCTCGTCCTCGCCCGCCGTGCGGTCCACGATGCGCTCGGCCAGCGCGTCGAGGCCGCCGTAGCGGCGCGCGGTGGTCATGGCCTCGTGGGCCGTCTGCGGGTGCAGTCGGGCCTGAATGAGGGCCGACATGCCAGGGGTGAAGGGGATGTTGATGTCCGCCTCGGGCAGGCACCAGTAGCCCCGGTCGGCCCGCATCACGCGGAAGTCGTGGGCCAGCGAGAGCATCGCGCCCGCGGCGAAGGTGTGGCCCTGCAGGGCGGCGACGGTGGCCACCGGCAGGGTCAGGAAACGGGCGAGCAGGGCCTGCACGCCGGTGACGTACGCGCCGGCCCGGTCCGCGTGGGCGAACAGCCACTCCAGGTCGAGCCCGTTGGACCAGAACTTGCCGGTGGCCGCGGTGACCAGGGCCCGCGGCCCCTCCGCCTTCTCCACCTCGTCCAGCAGGGCGTCGACGGACGCGAGCCAGTCGGGGTGGAAGCGGTTCTCGCTGTCCCCGAGGTCGAGGACGAAGACGTCGTCCTGGCGATCGAGCGTGGGCATGGCTGCCTCCGTCATTGAGACTCCCTGGGTGGTCCCGCTGCCTCACCGACGTACCTACTGGTCGGTAACTGCCCTGCCATGCTACAAGCAACACCGCCTGGTGTCCCCCCTCCGCGCGTGCCGGGGTGTTCGCCGCCGCGACACGCCCGGGTCACCTCCCGGTCGTGTCCGCCTGTGACGGTCGGAAAAGTTGGCTATACAACTTTGCCCCGAGGAGTGACCATGTCCGCCCTGCCCAGCTTCCCCGTCGGTGATCTGCCGGCGATGTGGCTTCGTGACAACTGCCCCTGCGCCGAGTGCCGCGACCCGCGGTCCGGGCAGAAGCTGTTCCAGATCGGCGCCCTGCCCGCCGGGCTGCGGGTGGGCTCCGCGGCCGACGCGGCCGGGGACGCGACGTCCGCCGTGGAGGTGGTCTGGGAACCCGACGGACACCGCTCCTCGTATCCGCTGGCGTGGCTGGAGGCCGTCCGGCCCGGGCGGAACGGGCACGGCGACCTGCGCAGCGAGGCCGGGAAGGAACTGTGGACCGCGCGCGAGGTCGCCGGACGGCTGCCCGAGGCGGGCTGGGAGGAGTACCTCGCCGAGCCCGGTGTGCGGGCCCGGATGCTCGAGTCCGTGCTGCGGCTCGGCTTCATGCTGCTGCGCGGCGTGCCCGGGCGCGAGGGCCAGGTGCTCGACGTGGCGGAGACCTTCGGCTACGTCCGCGAGACCAACTACGGGAAGCTCTTCGACGTTCGCGTCGAGCCTGACCCGAACAATCTGGCCTTCACGTCGGCCGCCATCACGCCGCACACCGACAACCCGTACCGGGACCCCGTTCCGACGCTCCAGTTGCTGCACTGCCTGGTCAACGACGCGGCCGGCGGGGACTCCGGCCTCGTCGACGGCTTCGCGGCGGCCGCGCTGCTGCGCCGCGAGGACCCGGAGGCGTTCGACGTGCTCGCCCGCACGCCCGTGCCGTTCGTCTTCCGTGACGCGGGGACGGAACTGCGCGCCGACCGCCCGCTGATCGACACGGACCCGCTGGGCCGCGTACGGGAGGTGCGGTTCAACAACCGCTCGATCGGCACCCTGCGGCTCGCCGCGGACGAGCTGGAGGACTTCTACGCGGCCTACCGCACCTTCGCCGAGCTGCTGCTCCGCCCCGAACTGCAGCTGGACCTGCGGCTCACGCCCGGCGACTGCCTGGTCTTCGACAACACCCGTCTGCTGCACGCCCGCACCGCCTTCGCCCAGGACGGGGCGCGCCACCTGCAGGGCTGCTACGCAGACCTGGACGGGCTGGCGAGCACCCTGGCCGTGCTGCGCCGCGCGGACACCCTGGAGCCGCTCGCCGAGCTGTTCGCGGGCGCGGTGTCCGCGGAGTACCTGGGCGAGCCCGTCACCATGGCCCAGCACATGCTGCAGGCGGGAGCCCGGGCCGAGGCCGCCGGTGCCCCGCCGCACCTGGTGGCGGCCGCTCTGCTGCACGACATCGGGCACGTGGAGGGCGAGGTCGTCACCGGACGGGACCTGATGGCCGGCCACGACAACCGGCACAGCCACACCGGCGCCGACCTGCTGGGCCGCTGGTTCGGCCCCGAGGTCACCGAGCCGGTACGGCTGCACGTTGCCGCCAAGCGCTATCTCTGCGCGGTGGAACCGGGCTACCACGACCGGCTGTCGGAGGCGTCCAAGTACACCCTGGAGGTCCAGGGCGGTGTGATGACGCCCCGCCAGGCGGCGGAGTTCGCCGGGCTGCCGGGCGCGGCCGACGCGGTCGCCGTCCGCCGCTGGGACGAGCAGGCGAAGGACCCCGCCGCCGCCACACCGTCGTTCGAGCACTTCCTCCCGCTGCTGTACGCGCTGATGCGCGGATAGGAGACCACAGCCGTACGTACAACCGGCCCCGCTCCAGCGCCTGAACCCCCACCACGCGTCCACCCGCGCTCGGCCGACGAGACCCAGCCTCACCCTCCCGTCCGCAGCCAGCCGCTTTGCGCCCGAAGGGCGCGAGACGAACCCGCACCCACCCACCAGCCACCGCCCCACACCCCCACGCCTCCAGGGACTCAGACCCCCTCCGCACGAGAGGGGCCTTGGCTGCGGATCGAATGCTCCCGCTCGAACGCCATGCGGCGGATGCGCTTCGTACGGCCCGCGACCACGAGGCGGTTCAGCACCGCGGGCTCCTGCGAGGACTCGGCGAGGCACAGTTGGAGCCAGTCCGACCAGGACTCCGGAACGGACGCGTCGTCGAGCAGGGCGGTCACCGACGCGCTCCGCAGGATGCCGAGTTCGCGGGACCGCCGTGCCGCGTAGGCACGGCCGCGCTCGGTGCCGAGGCGGTCCGTCCAGGCCGGGCGGTCGGAGGGCGGGAGGCCGCCGAGGACCTGCAGGACGATGCCGAGGGCCACGCTCGGGTCGGGCTCGACGGCCACGGCGTCGAACAGGTCGGGCAGACACGCCGGGTCGTCGAAGGCCCGCCGGTACAGCGCCCAGCGTTCGTGCTCGTCGTGAAGGACGCCCGAGAGGTCGCCGGGGGCGGCGCCGAGGCGGTGGGCCAGGGCCGCGGTGACCTGGTCCAGGCTCCGGGGCACTCAGTCCCTACCGTTGCGCGGGTTGTGGCGGCGGCCGAGGGTGGAGGCCGCGACGGAGTTGTGCACCGTGAAGGCGATGGTGCCGGGGAGGTAGCGGTCCTCGGACCACTCCACCGGCGCGCCCGCCGGATCGGTGGTGCGGCGCCGCTCGCGCAGCAGGACCTGCCCGGGCGGGCAGTCCAGGAGGCGGACGTCGTCGGCGTCGGCCCAGGCGAGGTCGATGGTGTGGTCGGCGTCGGTGAACAGCACGCCGTGGGCGACGAGGGCCTCGGTGTGCGAGACCGTGTCGGGCGGCAGTTCCGTCACCAGCTCGCCGATCCGGGCCGGGTACAGGGACCGTTCGACCATCACCGGCTCCCCGGACAGCGTCCGCACCCGCAGCACCAGGTGGACCTCGGCGCCGTCCTCCAAGCCGAGCTGGCCGGCTTCGAAGGGCTCGGCGGGCCGCCGCACCACGCTGTCCACCCGGCCGCCCGGGGTCTCCCCGATGGAGCGGGCCCAGTTGGTGAAGCTCAGCAGTTCCGAGAAGCTCTGCGCACGGGGGCCGCCGAGCACCGTGCGCCGGGTGCCGCGGCGCGAGGTGACCAGGCCGTCCGTGCGGAGCACGGCCAGCGCGTGCCGGACCGTGCCGCGCGATACGCCGTAGCGCTCGGCCAGGGTGCCCTCGGGGGGCAGTTTCGTGCCGGCGGCGTACTCGCCCGCGATGATCGCCTCGCGCAGTTCTGCCGCGACCTTCCGGTAGCGCAGCTCGCTGTCCGGGGTGCCCTGCTCCTGCCGCACCGTGGTCTCCTGCGCTGCTCGTGCCGTGCGGGCCGCGCGCGGCCGGTTCCCCCGACCCTACCCGGAGGGGACGGGGGCAGGGGCGACCGCCCGCTCCCCGTCCCCTCCCGCGCGCGTCACACGGCGTGGACGGTTCCCGCGTACCGCTGGGCGAAGCGGGTGCCGGTGCCCGCGGTGACGGTCACGTCGTAGCGGCCGCCGTCCGTGCGCCAGGTCACCCGGGTACGGTCGCCCGGCCGGACCCACACGGTCTGCTCCTTGCCCGCGAAGTCGTTCGGCGTGAGCGTGAAGGCGACCTCGGTGCCGCCGTCGTTGCGCAGGTAGAACTCGACGTTCGCGTTCTCCGGCCGGCCGTCGTGCCGCAGGGTCGCGGTGACGCCGGGCACGGCGACGTCGTCCTGCCCCTCGGGAACGATCGTCCCGGAGAAGCGGCGGACGAACCCGTCGGCGCCGTGAACGGAGAAGTCGTAGCGGCCGTCGGTGGCCGCCGCGTCCCACACATAGGTGCGCGACGAGCGCGGCGGAACCGTGAACGGCGTGCCGGTGAAGGGCAGCGCGATGTTCGGCAGCACCGTGAAGTGGTAGCCGACGGTGCCGTCGTTGATCAGCCGGCAGGTGACCTTGCCCGTGTCGCGGTCGACGGTCGCGTCGGCCCACGGCCGGTACGGCAGCGGGCGGTGCGGCCGCCGCCCCTCCTCCTGCTCGGGCATGGCCGACCGGTCCGGCACCTTCACCGCGGGCAGCGAGTTGTTGGCGTCGGCCTTGGCCATCAGCGCGACGGTGTCCGGCAGCCCGGGGATGCTGTAGTCGGGCTTGCTGAAGTCGAAGCAGCTGGTGAGGTCGCCGCACACGGTGCGCCGCCAGTCGGAGATGTTGGGCTCCTTCACCCCGGTGACGCGCTCCAGGAAGCGCAGCACCGACGTGTGGTCGAAGACCTGGGAGTTGACCCAGCCGCCGCGCGACCACGGCGACACGACCCACAGCGGCACCCGGCTGCCCAGTCCGATGGCCTTGCCGTTCGCGAACTCGTCCTTGGTGCCCGGCTCGGGGAACGGCGGGATGACGTGGTCGAAGTAGCCGTCGTTCTCGTCGTACATGACCAGGAAGACGGTGTGCTTCCAGACCTCGGGGTTGGAGAACAGCGACTGGAGCGCGGTGTCGACCCAGTGGGCGCCGTAGTCGGGGCCGGCCGACGGGTGCTCACTGAACAGGTACGGCGCCACCAGCCAGGAGACGGTGGGCAGGGTGCCGTCCTTGCAGTGCTTGTCGAACGCCGTGGGGTCGAACTTCGTCATGGCGTTGATGTAGCGCGGGTCGTCCTTGGGGAACGCGTGGAACTGCTTGAAGTACGACAGCGCGTTGTCGTCGTAGTCGCCATAGCGGTCGTCCGAGCCGTCCGGGTTGTGGTAGACGCGCCAGCTGACGCCGGCCTCTTCCAGCCGCTCCGCGTACGTCGTCCAGTCGGCCACCGGGTTGCCGGTGACCGGGGTGTTGTCGGTCCACGGGCCCGTGGTGCCGTCGACGCCGGGGCCGGCGGTGCCGGTCCACAGGTAGAGGCGGTTGGGGTCGGTGGGGCCGTTCAGCGAGCAGAAGTAGCCGTCGCAGAGGGTGAAGGCGTCGGCGAGCGCGTACTGGTAGGGGATGTCCTCGCGGGTGAAGTAGCCCATGGTGCGCTCGCCCTTGGCGGACACCCACTTGTCCATGGCGCCGTTGTTGACGGCGGAGTGGCCGCTGTCCCAGTCGTGGGGCAGGCCGCCGGCGTTCTGGGCGTTGTACTTGGTGGTGTCCATGCGGAACGGCAGGAGGTGGCCCTCCTCGCGTCCGCGGGCGGGCTGGCGGAACACGGGGTCGCCGTTGGACAGGACGGCCGCCTGGCGGTCGCCGAAGCCCCGTACGCCGCTGAGGGTGCCGAAGTAGTGGTCGAAGCTGCGGTTCTCCTGCATCAGGATCACGACGTGCTTGACGTCCTCGATGCTGCCCTGCCGCGGGCCGTGCCCGGCGGCCTCGGCCGTTCCGGAGAGCCCGACGGCTGCGGCGGCTCCCGCAGCGGTGCCGATGAAGGCGCGGCGGCTGAACTCGGTCATGGGTGAATGTGTCCTTAGATCGTTCGGGGTCAGCCGCGGGCGGACAGGGAGAAGGTGACGACGGCGGCGGCGTGGTCGGAGGGCCAGCCGTTGCCGGCGGTGTCCGGGACGGGCCGGGGCCGGCCGGTGACCAGGGTGTGCGCCTCGACGACCTTGAGGGGGCCCGCGTACTGGACCTGGTCGATGCGGTCCTGCGGTTCCGCGCCGCCGCCCTCGTGCTGCGGCCTGACGGGCGACCAGGTGGTGCCGGGGTTCTTCACGGGGCTGGAGTGCTCGGCGCGGAAGGCGTCGGTGAGGCCGGCGTCCTCGAGGGCCTCGGTGACGGGCCAGCGGAGCCGGCCGGTCCCCCCGTGTGCGGACGACGTGCGGTTCGTCCAGTCGCGGTGCGATGGCGAGGCCAGGCCGGCGGCGAGCACGACGGGACCGCGCGAGGCGATGTCCTGGCGCATCGCGGCCACCAGGGCCTGCGTCTGCCGGTAGCGCGCGCTGCCCTTCTCCGCCGCCTCGACCTGCGCGGCGGTCCGGCCCGCGAGCACGGCGTACGGGCCGTATCCGGCTTCGTCCAGCTGCGCCGTCCACAGCCGCACGGTGCGGTCGCCGGGCAGCCGCAGCGTCGCGGCGGCGGCGGGCAGCGAGGCAGTGGGGGCGACGGTGCCGGTGAGCGGGTAACGGCTCACGATGCCGAGGCCGCCGGCCTGGTGCACGTGCCAGCCGAGCGCGGCGGCGAGCCGCTGGGCGGCGTCGTCACCGCACTCCTGGAGCGCGACGGCGTCGAGGCCCTGGGTCAGCACCAGCCGCAGCTGCTTCTCCAGCGCGCCGTCGATGTGGCTGCCCGCGTCCCACAGGTTCAGCGTGGCGACCTTGAGGGTCAGCCGGTCCCTGCTCGCGCGGACCGGCACCTGCACGGTGACGGTGTCGGTGCCCACGGCGCTGTCGGTGACGGCGACGACCAGCCGTCCGGGCGTGCGCGGCGCGAGGGACGGGGCCTTGCCGCTGACGGTGCCGTCGGCGGCGACGGTCAGCCAGGGGTCGCCGCCCGCCCGCTTGAAGGTGGCGCTTCCCTCGGCGTTGCCCTCGGGGCGGATCCACAGCCCGCCGAGCGAGAGGGAGAAGGCGGTGCCCGCCGTCTGCGCGGCGGTGGTGAGGGCGTCCACGACCGCGTGCGGGCGGGGGATGACGGGGCGCGGCACGAAGCTGAAGGGCGCGGTGCGGGCCAGGATGCCGTAGCCGTCCTTGGCCAGCAGATAGGCGGTGTACGGGCCGCCGCTGAGGCCGGAGGTGTCGATGGTGATGTCGCCGGAGGCGGCGGGGGTGTACTCCCAGGCGAGGGAGGCGCCGTTGCCGGGGACCCGGTCGCCGTCGTAGACGCCGATCCAGTTCTTGGCGTGGGGTGCGTCGGTCGTCCAGTGGAAGGAGACCTTGTCGCCCTCGAACGGGTGGGGGGTCAGCAGTTCCACGGAGTCGCCGGTGGGCGGGCCGGCGAAGGTGAACGGCTCGCTCTTGGCGAGGATGCCGTAGCCGTCCTCGGCCAGCAGGTACACCGTGTACGGCCCGCCGCTCAGGCCGGAGGTGTCGAGGGTCGTGCGCCCCGAGCTGCCGGTGACGTACGTCCACACCAGCGACCCGCTGCCGCTGCCGGGCTGCCGGTCGCCGTCGTAGACGCCGATCCAGTTCTTGGGGTCCGGAGCGTCCGTCGACCAGGTGAAGGTGAGTTTGTCACCGCGTTGCGGAGGCGTCGTGGAGTCGAGCGCGACGCTGCTCCCGGATGCGGCGACCTGTGGGAGGGATGGCACGGTGTTGGGTCCTCTCCGCCCCGGCGCCGCCGCGGCGGCGTACGGGTGGGCAAAGTTGTCTAGATAACTTCGCTCCCAGCAAGCCGTCCCATGGCGACCATTCCGTGAACGACGGGTTGCCGCCGACCGGGGATCAGAGGGAAATCTGAGGATCGCCCGCGGGGCGGGGCGGGTCGCCCGTCGCCCGCGCAACCCCTCTGAACAGCCGCGTCGCGGCGAACGGGGCGCTCCACAAGGGTTTCTGCACGCGCGGTCGCTGCCTCCCCCCGGGCCACCGCTCGGGGGGAGGCGGCGTCATGCACTGTTCAACGGCGCACGTTCCGCTGCGCACAGGTGGAGTCGTTCAGCAGGTGAGGTTGCCACCCGGGGCGACGCCCAGGATCTGGGTGAAGCGCTGGTAGTTGTTGACGCGGCTCTGCACCTGCGCCGGGTTGCGGCCGTCGCATTCCAGGGAGCCGTTGATGGAGCGGATGGTCTGGCCGAAGCCGGCCTGGTTCACCATGGCGTTGTGCGGGGTCATGGTGCCGGGGCCGCTCTGGGTGTTCCAGTACCAGAGGCCGGTCTTCCAGGCCACGGCGGCGTCCTGCTCGACGAGCCAGGGGTTGTGGAGGAGGTCGATGCCGAGGGCGTCGCCGGCGGCCTTGTAGTTGAAGTTCCAGCTGAGCTGGATCGGGCCGCGGCCGTAGTAGGCGGCCTGGCCGGCGGGGCAGCCGTAGGGCTGGCTCGAGTCGCAGTAGTGGGGGTAGTTGGCCGTGTTCTGCTCGACGATGTGGACCAGTCCGCCGGTCTCGTGGGCGATGTTGGCGAGGAAGGCGGCGGCCTCCTGCTTCTTCACCGTGTCGCTGCCGGTCTTGGCGAAGCCGGGGTACGCGGAGAGGGCCGCGACCAGGCCGCTGTAGCTGTAGAAGGAGTTCCGGCTCGGGAACATCTGGTTGAACTGGGCCTCGCTGACCACGAATCCCGACGGGTTGCCGGGGTTGCCCGGGTCGGTCGTGCCACCGCCGCAGGCGCCCTGGTCGGCCCAGACGCCCCATTCGCCGGTGGTGCCGGGGGTCTCGCCCTGCGTCCACCACTTGGCCTGCCAGTTGTGGCCGCTGTGGGAGGCGGTCATGCCGCCGGTGTAGACCGCGCCGGCGCTCCATGGCGTGGCGCAGGTCGCGGCGGAGGCCGTACCGGCGGGGAGGGCCACCGCCAGGCCGGCGGCGGCCGTGAGTGTCGTCAGGGCGGCGAGGATACGTCGCATCACCGTAACTGCTCCTTGCGTGGGGGGAGTTGTTGCGCTTCGCACTGAGCAATGAACCGGATTGGCCTATACCTGTCAAGGTCTAGACCAACATCCCCCACATGGCCCTGCCACGGCCCCGGGTTGAGGCTCCGCCCCTTGGGCGTAGCGTGGAATCAGGCCGGCGCCGGCGGACGGGCGGGCCCGCGGGCGAGGCGCGCGCCACGTCGATCCGCACCGCCGGTCCCAGGCGGGCCGTGCCCCGGGCGGGGCTCGCGTACGAAGCGCACGAGGAGTGTCGGCCATGGGCAAGCCCTCAATCGACCACTTGCGGGAGCGTGTGCACGGGGCGGTGATCACCGCGGACGACGGCGCCTACGACGAGGCCCGGAGGGTCTACAACGCGATGATCGACCGGCGTCCCGCCGTCATCGTGCGCTGCGCCAACGCCGGCGACGTCATCGCGGCGGTGGACTTCGCCCGGGAGAACGGTCTCGACCTCGCGGTGCGCGGCGGCGGGCACTCCGTACCGGGCTTCGGCACCTGCGACGACGGGGTGGTGGCGGACCTGTCGGTGATGCGCTCCGTACGCGTCGACCCCGGATCGCGCACCGCCCGCGCCGAGGGCGGCGCCACCTGGGCCGACGTCAACGCCGCGACGTACGCCTTCGGGCTGGCCACCACCGGCGGCATCATCTCCACCACCGGCGTCGGCGGCCTCACCCTCGGCGGCGGCATCGGCTACCTGTCCCGGGGGCTCGGGCTCAGCTGCGACAACCTGGTCTCGGCGGACGTCGTCACCGCGGACGGACGTTTCCTCGTCGCCAGCGAGAAGGAGTACGACGACCTCTTCTGGGCGCTGCGCGGCGGTGGCGGCAACTTCGGGGTGGTGACCTCGTTCCGGTTCCGGCTCAGCCCGGTCGGGGACATCTACGGCGGCCCGGTCTTCTACGACCTCGAGGACGCCCGCAGCGTGCTGCACGCCTACCGCGAGATCATCGCCGACGCCCCCGAACAGCTGGGCGCCTTCCCCGCGTTCCAGATCGCCCCGCCCCTGCCCTTCATCCCGCCGGAGCGGCACGGCAAGGTCCACATCGCCGCCGTGACCTGCTGGGCCGGACCCCTGGAGGAGGGCGAGCGGGCACTGCGGCCCTTCCACGACATGGCGCCGGTCGTCGCCGAGCACGTCGGCCCGATGCCGTACCCGGCGCTCAACACCGCCTTCGACGGGCTCGTGCCTCCCGGCCTCCAGCACTACTGGAAGGCCAACTTCGTCACCGAGCTGACCGACGAGGCCATCGCCGCGCACCTCGAGCACGCGCCCGGGCTGCCCGCCCTGAACTCGACCGTGCACATCTACCCGATCGACGGCGCCTGCCACCGCGTCCCCGCGGACGCGACCGCCTTCGCCTACCGCGACGCGTCCTTCGCCACCGTGATCGCCGGCATGTGGCCGGATCCCGCGGCCAACGAGGCCAACACCGCCTGGGTGCGCGACTACTACCGCGACCTGGCACCGCTCTCGGAGGAGGGCGGGTACGTGAACTTCATGGCCGGGGACGACCAGGGACGGATCCGGGCCAACTACAAGGACAACTACGACCGCCTGGTCGAGGTCAAGCGGACGTACGACCCCGGGAACCTGTTCCACCTCAACCAGAACATCACGCCGTGACGACCGCCCCGTCCGGGACCGGGGTCCCGGCCCCGGCCCGGTGGCGGCTCAGGAGAAGCCGACGACGGCGTGCGGCCGGTACGGGCTCTCCAGCTCCTTCAGCTCCTCCTCGGTGAGGCGCACGTCCAGCGCGGCGACGGCATCGCGCAGATGCGCCTCCTTGCCGACGCCGACGACGGGCGCCGTCACCCCGGGCTTCCCCAGCAGCCACGCCAGGGCGATCTGCGCCCGCGACAGCCCGCGCCGTGCCGCGATGGACGCCACGGCCTCGACGATCACCCGGTCCTCCTCGAGGTAGAGGGTGCCGCCGAACGCGTCGGTGTCCTGCCGGGCACTGCCCGCGTCCCAGTCACGGGTCAGCCGCCCCCGGGCGAGCGGGCTCCACGGGGTCACGCCGACGCCCTGGTCGGCGCAGAGCGGCAGCATCTCGCGCTCCTCCTCGCGGTGGAGGAGGTTGTAGTGGTTCTGCATGCTGACGAACTTCGTCCAGCCGTGGCGCTCCGCCGTGTACTGGGCCTTGGAGAACTGCCAGGCGTACATGGAGGACGCGCCGATGTACCGCGCCTTGCCCGACCTCACCACGTCGTGCAGGGCCTCCATCGTCTCCTCGACCGGGGTGTGCGGGTCCCAACGGTGGACGATGTAGAGGTCCACGTAGTCCGTCCCGAGGCGGCGCAGGCTCGCGTCGATCTCGGTGAGGACGGCCTTCCGCGACAGACCCGCCCCGTTCGGGCCCGGGCGCATGCGGCCGTGCACCTTGGTGGCCAGCACGATCTCCTCACGCGGGGCGTACTCGGCGAGGGCACGGCCGACGATCTCCTCGCTGGTGCCGTCGGAGTAGACGTTGGCGGTGTCGAAGAACGTGACGCCGGCCTCGACCGCGGCGCGTATGAGCGGGCGGGCGGCGTCCTCCTCCAGCGTCCACGGATGGCCGCCGCGGTCGGGTGTGCCGTAGCTCATGCAGCCCAGGCAGATCCGCGAGACGTCCAGACCGGTGCTGCCGAGTTTCGTGTACTCCACGTCCATGCCTCCGCGTGTGATGTGGTGGCTTCGATCGCCGTACGGCGCACCCGAGTATGCAAGCCGGTGGATCTTCGCGTCGACGACCCCTGCCCGGAACACGGATGCATTAGTCCGTATCATCCGGAATCTGACCATAAAATCCCTATCCACCATTACAGGACTTCCGCCCCGTCAGCGACGTGGGCGATGTCACATGCACCGATTTGCGCGGTTCATCATGGCTTTGACCTGCGACTTTCCGGAGCATGGCACTCCGCTTCCGACGACTGCGCAGGTCAGGCCCTTGCGCCGGCGGGAATGCTCGCGCAGAGTCCTGACGTATCCGGCCCCGGCCGCGCAGCGCGGCAGCCGGCATTCCGGGCGGGGGCTAGCCGAAAGGGTCCTCGTCTCACATGCGCAACCAGGCCAAGCACCGCCGCGGGCGTTCCCTGCGGCTCAAGCTGTCCGCCGCGGCTGTCGCCTCCGCCGCGGCCTTCGGCGGCACCGCATGGGCACTCCAGCAGTCCGGCTCGGAGGGCTCCGGGGCGGACCGCTCGTCCGGCTCCTCCAAGGTCCACGTCACCTCGATCGTGCCGAGCGCGTCCGGGCAGCCGGAGCGCGGGCTGGCCGAGGCCGACAGCGGTCACCGCGACGCGGCCCCGGAGGCCGAGGAGAAGAAGGACACCGGCACGACGCCCTCCGAGCGCCCCGCCCCGGCGAAGGCCAAGCCGAAGGCGAAGCCCGAGAAGCCGAAGCCCGCGAAGACCACGGCCGGGCCCACGACCACCAAGCCGGCCCAGCCGAAGCCCCCCGCGAGCACGCCGACCCCGAAGCCGACCCATTCCACCACCCCGCCGGCGACGCCCACCCCGACGCCGACGCCGACGCACACACCGGACCCCACTCCGCCGGCGACCACCCCGGCCCCGACTCCGGCACCCACGACCAGCGCCCCGTACACCCCCGCACCCCCGGCTGCCGAGGCGGCCGAGCCCCCGGCGGCGTCCGCCCCGCGAACCGCGCCGCCCACCGCCCCGCACCGCGCGGACACCGAACTGCCGCCGCCCTTCGCGGGGATACCGCACCTCCACGGCCGCGGGCACGCCCACGGCCCCTGGCTGCCCTTCCCGGCGACCGCCCCCGGTCACTCCGCCGGCGCTCCGGGCGGCACCGGCCCGGTCGGCTGAGCCTCCCCCGGAGGCCGCCCCGGGAGCCGTACCGTGGGCGTCCTACGGAAGCGAGGGCGCCGGGGCATGGGTGACAAGAAGGGGCAGGACCGCCTGCCGCGCGGTGTGTACGAGCGGGAACTGCTGCGGCTGCAGGTCGAGTTGGTCAAGCTGCAGGAATGGGTGCGGGCCGGCGGACACCGGCTCGTCGTGGTCTTCGAGGGGCGCGACGCCGCCGGCAAGGGCAGCACGATCAAGCGGGTGACGGAGCACCTCAACCCCCGCATCGCACGCATCGCCGCGCTCCCCGCGCCGACCGAACGCGAGCGCACCCAGTGGTACTTCCAGCGCTACGTCGACCATCTGCCGGCCGCCGGGGAGATCGTGCTCTTCGACCGGAGCTGGTACAACCGCGCGGGCGTCGAGCACGTGATGGGCTTCTGCACCCCCGAGGAGCACGTGCGCTTCCTGCACCAGTGCCCGATCTTCGAACGGCTGCTGATCGAGGACGGCATCATCCTGCGCAAGTACTGGTTCTCCGTCAGCGACGCCGTGCAGGAGCAGCGTTTCCGGGCCCGTCTGGAGGACCCGACGCGCCGCTGGAAGCTGTCGGGGATGGACCTGGAGTCCATCACGCGCTGGGAGGCGTACTCGCGGGCCAAGGACGAGATGTTCGTGCACACCGACATCCCCGAGGCCCCCTGGCACGTCGTCGGGAGCGACGACAAACGCGCCGCCCGCATCAACATGATCGCCCACCTCCTGGCCGGCATCCCGTACGAGGAGGTCCCGCTCCCCGCCATCGAGCTCCCGCCCCGCCCCGAGTCGACCGGCTACCAGCGCCCGCCCCGCGACCTGCAGACCTACGTCCCGGACCACGCGGCGACCCTGCGCCGTTGACGCCGCCGGTGACGCTGTCGGGGATCCGCCGGAAATCCCCTGGAAAACATCGCCAGGCGTGCCCGGGAAAGGCACCGCGGAGGGCCTCGGAGGGGGCGGGGGCGTGCCCGCGGGCGGGGTGCGGACACGGCGGCCGGAGGGCGGGTCCGGTGTGGGGGAGGCGGGCGCACGCGGGGTTCGCACACTGCCGCTGAGCTGGGCTTTCGGGCTCGCACGGCCTAGCGTCTCCACATCGGGAAAGGGGATCTGATGGACCGTGGAATCCGAGACGTCGACGATGTGCTGAGGCTCCTGGACGACCTGTTCGCCGCGGGCGCCGACCGCTGGACGGACGGGGCGGCCGACTGGTGGGACGCGTTCTACGCGGACCGGGCCCGGCCCGTGCCGTTCTTCGTGGACAAGCCGGACGAGAACCTCGTGGAGTGGCTCGACCGGGGCGTGATCGCCCCGGGCGGCAGGGTCCTCGACCTCGGGTGCGGTCCGGGGCGCAACGCGCGGTACCTGGCCGCACGGGGGTTCACCGTGGACGCCGTCGACCTCTCCTCCGCCGCCATCGCCTGGGCCGAGGAGCGGGCCCGCGAGGCCGGGGCGGCGGTGCGTTTCCACCGCGGTGACGCTTTCACGCTGGCCGGGACGGTGCTGCGCGGCCCGTACGACCTGGTCCACGACTCGGGCTGCTTCCACCATCTGCCGCCGCACCGGCGCATCAGCTACCTCTCGCTGCTGGACCGGGTCCTTGCACCCGGCGGGCATCTGGCGCTGACCTGCTTCGCCGCCGGCGCCATGGGGTCCGAGCTGGACGACGCCGACTTCTACCGCGAGTCCCGGCTGCACGGCGGCCTGGCCTACACCCCGGAGTCGCTGCGCCGGATCTTCTCCGGCCTGACGGAGGTCGAGCTGCGCCGCATGCGCGACGAACCGGCGGACTCCGCCCGCTTCGGCGAGGACTTCCTGTGGGCGGCGTTGTTCCGGGCGCCGCGGGGGGCTCGGCCTCCTGCCGGACCAGGGGCCGCCGCGGCTCGGTGACGAGGGCGGCCGGAGCCGCAGCCGGGGCGGAACCGTGCCGGACCGGCACCTGCTCTTCCGCCACCGGGCAGCCGCGCCGCCGCGGCCGGATGCGCGCGGCACGGTACCGCACGCGACACCGCGGGACTTCCGGCCGCGCCCGCGGTAGGGGCGTCGATGCCTTCCTGAGCGAGGCACCACGCACCCGGGTCGACCCGATGCGGGTGACCCTCCCGGGTGATGGCGCGCCGGGGCAGGAGCGGGCACTGTGTGCACATGCCGGAGGGGAGGACGCACATGGACGGTGCCCGGCTCGCCGCCTCACGCCCCGCGCGGGCGCTCGCCGCCGCGCTGCTGTCCCTTGCCCTGCTGTCCGCCTGCGGCGGCTCCGGCCGGGAGCCCTCCGGGGCCCCGTCCCGGACCGGCACACCCGTCGGCACCCCGAGCCGCACATCGCCGGACCCCACCAGCCCCGCCTCCGCGCGCCCGCCCGTGTCCGCGCCCGCGTCCGCCACGGCGGCGCCCCGCCCGGTCCGGGCGGCCGTCTACTTCCTCCACGAGGGCAGGCTGTCTGCCGCGCCGCGCACCGTCACCGGCCCGGCGACCGCCGCGGCGGCCCTGCGGGCCCTGCTCGCGGGGCCGAGCGGCGTCGAGCGCGGCCACGACCGGGTGACGGCGATCCCCTCGGGAACGGCGCTGCGGTCCCTGGCGGTACGCGACCGCGTCGCCACCGTGGACCTCTCGGGCCGCTACGACGACGCCCCCGGCGCTTCCGCGGACGCCCGGCTGGCCCAAGTGGTGTTCACCGCGACCCGGTTCCCCGGCGTCGAGAGGGTGCGCTTCCGCGTGGACGGCGGGCCGGCGGCGGGCCTCGGTCCGGCCGCCGGCGGCCGCCCGCTCGGCCGCGGCGACTTCGAGGACCTCTCGCCCGGCGTCCTCGTGGAGTCACCGCTCCTGGGCGAGACCGTCACCGCCCCGCTGCGCGTGCACGGCACGGCGAACACCTTCGAGGCGGAGTTCCGGCTGCGGGTCTCCGACGGCTCCGGCCGCACGGTCGCCGACGTACGGGTGGCGGCCTCCTCCGGCAGCGGCACCCGGGGCACCTTCGACGTGACCGTGCCCTACCGCGCGGCCGGCGGACCGGGACCGGGCACCCTGACCGCCTATGTGCTGTCCGCCGAGGACGGCCACCGCGTCGTCCTGGACACGGTGCCGCTCACGCTCGCGCGGTGAGGCGGGCCCGGCCGGACCGTGCGCGCGCCGCCGCACCGGCCGAGACTGGAACCAGGGGCACGTCCCGGGTCCAGGAGGCCGCCATGAACGCCGTCCGACAGCCGATGACGGTGGGCGACGTGATGACGTGCAGGGTCGTCGCCGTGACCCGCCGCGCGTCGTTCAAGGAGATCGTGCGGGCCCTGGAGCAATGGCACGTCAGCGCGGTACCGGTGGTGGAGAAGGGCACGCGTGTCGTGGGCGTCGTCTCCGAGGCCGACCTGCTGCGCAAGGAGGAGCGACGCGGGGACGGGCCGCCCCCGGTGGGCGCTTCCGCCGGATCCCGCGGAGCCTCCGCCCTGACCGCCGAGGAGTTGATGACCTCGCCCACGGTCACCGTGCGCGGCGACGCCTCGCTCGCGTGGGCCGCCGGTGCCATGGCGCGGCACCAGGTCAAGCGGCTGCCCGTCGTCGACGAGCGCGGCATGCTCAAGGGCGTGGTCAGCCGGGGCGACCTGCTCAAGGTCTTCCTGCGGTCCGCCGAGGACATCGCCCGCGACGTCCGGGAGAACGTGGTCGCCCGGCTCTTCCCCGGCGCGTGGCGGTCCGTGGAGGTCGACGTCGAGGAGGGGGTCGTCACGCTGAGCGGGCTGCTCGGGGACCGCTCCCTGGTGCCGGTCGCGGACCGCCTGGCGCGGTCCGTGGAGGGCGTCGTGGAGGTGCGTTTCGAGCTGACGCCGAACCGCGTGTGAGGGGGCGGTCCCGGCGCCGGATGCGAGGGCCGCCGGCCGCGCCCACGCTGGGAGGGGGGACACAGCTCAGCCCGAAGGAGCGGAACGCCATGAAGGCATGGGTCTTCCAGGGTCCGGGACGCGCCGCCTGGCAGGAGGTGGCCGATCCCGTCCTCCAGGACACGAGCGACGCCATCGTCCGCGTCGACACTGTCGCGATCTGCGGCACCGACCTGCACATCCTCAAGGGCGACGTGCCGGACGTCGCTCCCGGCACGGTGCTCGGCCACGAGGCCGTGGGCGAGGTCGTCGAGACCGGCGCGGACGTCGACACCGTCCGGCCCGGCGACCGGGTGCTCGTCAGCTGCGTCTCCGGGTGCGGACGCTGCCGGTTCTGCCGTGAGCAGGCCTATGGGCAGTGCCTGGACGGCGGCGGCTGGGTACTCGGTCATCACGTCGACGGCACGCAGGCGGAGTACGTGCGCGTGCCCTACGCCGACACCTCGCTGCACGCGCTGCCGCACAACGTGAGCGGGCACGACGCGGTCCTGCTCTCCGACGTCTTCCCCACGGCCTACGAGGTGGGCGTCCTCAACGGCCGGGTCCGGCCCGGGGACACGGTCGCCGTGGTCGGCTGCGGCCCGATCGGCCTGGCCGCCGTCGCGACCGCCCAGCTCTGCTCCCCGCACACCGTGATCGCCGTCGACGTGGCGGCGGCCCGTCTGCAGGCCGCGAAGAACCTGGGCGCGGACGCCGTGGTCCCGGCGGGCGAGCAGCCGGAGCAGCTGGTGGACGACCTCACCGGAGGGCTCGGCGCGGACGTGGTGATCGAGGCCGTGGGGCTGCCGGAGACCTTCGAGATGTGCACGCGGATGGTCCGGCCCGGCGGCCGGGTGGCGAACGCGGGGGTGCACGGCAGGCCCGTCACGCTCCACCTGGAGAAGCTCTGGAACCGCAACGTCACCATCACCACGGGCCTGGTCGGCACCTACTCCACGCCCACCCTGCTGCGCCTGCTGGAGGCCCGGAAGCTGCCCACCGGCCCCTTCGTCACGCACACCTTCGAACTGCACGAGATGGCGGAGGCCTACGACGTGCTCGCGGCGGCGGCGGACACCGGCGCGCTCAAGGTTGTCCTGGGCGGGCCGCACCATGACGTGCTCGTGCCCAGGTTCTGACCGGAGCGGGCGTGCGGAGCGGGGCGTAAGGGACGCGTCAGGGACACCACGGCCACTCTTGACGGAATCTTAACGGTGTGAGGCTCCCGTACGGGGGTTCGGGAGCCGGCCGATGCGTACGCTGACCAGGCCATCTCGTGGTGGCGGGAATCAGTCGCAGTACGTCAGGAGCCTCCATGACCTCCCCCGTCCCTACGGGTCGCCTGCGCGCGTGGATGCTCGAGGGCCTGTCCGACATGGCCCGGCACCAGCAGGGCGGACAGGCGGCCCCGGAACGGCGTGACCACGGCCAGCGCTGGTGGCGGGTGATGTGCCTGACGGGCGTCGACTACTTCTCCACGCTCGGCTACCAGCCCGGCATCGCGGCGCTCGCGGCGGGACTGCTGTCGCCGGTGGCCACCGTCGTGCTGGTCGTCGTCACGCTGGCCGGCGCCCTGCCCGTCTACCGCCGGGTGGCCCAGGAGAGCCCCCGCGGCGAGGGCTCGATCGCCATGCTGGAGCGGCTGCTGTCGTTCTGGAAGGGCAAGCTCTTCGTGCTGACGCTGCTGGGCTTCGCGGCGACGGACTTCCTCATCACGATCACGCTCTCGGCGGCCGACGCCTCGACCCACCTGGTGGAGAACCCGCACCTGGCGAGCGCGCTGCACGGCAAGCAGATGCTCATCACGCTGGTGCTGGTCGCGCTGCTCGGCGCGGTCTTCATGAAGGGCTTCCTGGAGGCGATCGGTGTCGCGGTCGCCCTGGTGGGCGCCTACCTCGCGCTCAACGTGGTCGTCGTGGTCGCCGGACTGTGGCACGTGGCCACGGCCGGGCACGTCGTCACCGACTGGTCGAACGCCCTCACCACGGAGCACGGAAACGTCCTGGTGATGGTCGGGGTGGCGCTGCTGGTCTTCCCGAAACTCGCGCTGGGCCTGTCCGGGTTCGAGACGGGTGTGGCGGTGATGCCGCACGTCAAGGGCGACGCGTCCGACACCGAGGAACGTCCCGCCGGGCGCATCCGCGACACGAAGAAGCTGCTGACCACGGCCGCCGTGATCATGAGCTGCTTCCTGATCGCGACCAGCTTCATCACCACGCTGCTGATCCCCGCCGACGAGTTCGAGGCCGGCGGCAAGGCCAACGGCCGCGCGCTGGCCTACCTCGCGCACGAGTACCTGGGCAACGTCTTCGGCACCGTGTACGACGTGTCGACGATCTGCATCCTGTGGTTCGCCGGTGCCTCGGCGATGGCCGGGCTCCTCAACCTCATGCCCCGTTATCTGCCGCGCTACGGAATGGCGCCGCACTGGGCGCGCGCGGTGCGGCCGATGGTGCTGGTCTTCACCCTTGTCGCGTTCCTGGTCACGTGGATCTTCGACGCCGACGTCGACGCCCAGGGCGGCGCGTACGCGACCGGTGTCCTGGTGCTCATCTCCTCCGCGGCGATCGCGGTGACCATCGCCGCCCGCAAGGCGGGGCAGCGCAACTGGACGATCGGCTTCGGGGTGATCTCGGCCGTCTTCCTCTACACCACGGTCGTCAACGTCTTCGAGCGTCCGGACGGCGTGAAGATCGGCGCCTGCTTCATCGTCGGCATCATGCTGATCTCACTGCTGTCGCGGCTCGCCCGCGCCTTCGAACTGCGCATCACCGGCATCAGCACGGACGACATGGCCGAGCGCTTCGTACGGGACATCTCCCACCGCACGATCCGCTTCATCGCCAACGAGCCCGACCGGAGGGACGCCGCCGAGTACCGCGACAAGATCAAGCAGATCCGGTCCGACAACGACCTGCCGGCGGAGGAGGACTTCGTCTTCGTCGAGGTGACCGTGGCCGACCCGTCCGAGTTCGAGGCGGGCCTGGTGGTCCGCGGCGAGGTCCTCCACGACCGCTACCGCGTCCTGACCCTGGAGAGCTCCTCCATCCCGAACGCGCTGGCGGCGTTCCTGCTGCACGTCCGCGACACCACCGGACAGCGTCCGCACATCTACTTCGAGTGGACCGAGGGCACCCCGTTCGCCAACTTCTGGCGCTTCTTCCTCTTCGGGCAGGGCGAGGTCGCCCCGGTCACGCGCGAGGTGCTGCGCGAGGCGGAGCCCGACCGGAGCCGCAGGCCCCGCGTCCACGTCGGCTGACCCCCGCACGTCAGGGGCGTGCCAAGACCGGACCGGCCCTCGTCAAGGGGCCGTCAGGGCCGCGCCGGAAGGGTCCGGTCCTGTCTACGGTCGGCCCCATGGAACGGCGAAGGGCTCCCCGGCCCGAACGGCGGGGCACGATCGGCGACCGCCACTGGCGTGCCGACCTGCGACGCGCGCGGGGGTGCGCGCTCGCCTTCCTCTGCCTGGCGGTGCCGCTCGACGCGGTCGCGGGGACGCTCACCCCGCGGCGCGCGGCACTGTGGCTGGTCCTCGCCGTGATCGTGCTCGTGCTGCTCCACCCGGACCGGGTGACCGCGGGCGACGGGTGGCTGGCGGTGCGCGGCCCGCTGCGGGAGCGGCGGGTGCGGACGGACGCGCTGACCCTGGTCCGCCAGTCCCCCGGGGTGTCGCGGCTTCTGCTCCTGTGCGACGCGCACGGCCGGTGGCTGGAGCTCGATCCCCGCGTCCTGGAGGCGAATCCGCTGCTGTGGCACCGGCTGGAGGCAGGGGCGCGGAGTTCCCGCACCGCGGGCACGTTCAGCGAGGGGGAAGAGGTGCTGAGGCGGCTCGGCGAGCGGATCGACGGCGCCACGGCGCGCTCGGTGCTCGATGCGTCCGGGATCGGCTGACCGGCCGCTGCGTCGTCGGTGGTACGTCGGGAAGTGAGGCAGTCCGTGAGCGAGTCGCCGTACCGCGGCGCGTCAGGTGCGGGCCCGCGGGTGGTCGTCGGCCTGAGCGGTTCCCCCGGCAGTCTGGCCGCGCTGCACCGGGCCGTCGCGGAGGCCCGGTCCCGCTCCGCGGGACTGCTGGCGGTGCTGGCGTGGGAGCCGCCACCCGAGGAGTTCGCGCATCGCCGGACGCCGCTTCCGCCGCGGCCGTTCGACTGGGAACAGGAGGCCCGCGAGCGCCTGCGTGCCGCTCTAAGGGCGGCCTTCGGCGCCGACGCCCCGCCCGGGATGCCGGACTTCCGCGCCGGGACCGGGCGCGGGCCCGCCGGGTACGTGCTGGTGAAGGCGGCCGCCCGCGGTGAGGACCTGCTGGTCGTCGGCACGGGGTCGCGCGGACTGCTGCCGCGTGCGCTGCGCGGTTCGGTCGCCCGCTACTGCGTCGCGCACGCGGCCTGCCCGGTGCTGGCCGTACCGCCGTCACGGCTGCCGGCCGGGGTCTGAGCCTCAGCCCCGCAGGTGCTCCAGGACGGTGCGCATCGCGCGCTCCACGGCGCCGCGCGCCGCCTCGCCGTGGTCGGTCGTCTCGAAGCCGTGGGTGCCGTCGGGGAGGTCGAGGACCTCCACGTCCGCCCCCGCGTCCTTGGCGGCGGAGAGGAACTCCTCGACCGTCGCCGCGACCTCCGCCCGCTCCCGCCCCACCCGGGTCAGGACGATCGGCGGTGCGCCCACCGCGCGCACCGCGGCCGCGGGCCGGAAACGGGGGCCGGTCAGGCCCCAGTTGGGCAGCGGCGCGAGGACGGGGTAGGTGGCGGCCACGCAGCGCAGCCACCGCGGGGGCGCGGCCATCCAGTCCGCGGACAGCAGCCCTCCGGCGGAGAAGAACCACAGCGCGACGCGGTCGGCGTCGACCCGCGGATCGGCGCGGACGCGTTCGACCGCCTCGGCGAGGTCCCCGGCGGCGCGGGGGAAGTCGCCGAGTCCGTGCAGCCGGTGGTCGACCATCACGCCGATCGCTCCGAGAGCCGCCGCGAGCCGGCCGTAACCGACGAAGCCCGGCCAGTCGCGCGGTGCCGGCCGGGCGCCGGCCGGCACCGGGCCGCCGTGGACGAACACCACGGCCGGCCGGGGTCCACCGCCGTGGTCTGGTTCCGGAAGGTACAGGTCGGTCCGCTCGCGGCGCTCGCGGGGACACTCGGGCACATCGAGGAGGAACGGCCGCAGGTGCGCGGGCTGTTCGCCCGTCGCGGTGATGCGGTGGCCTTCCCCGGCGGCGGCCTTCAGCAGGACGCCGGCGAGTTCGCCGGGGGCGGAAAGCATCGGCCAGTGGCCGGTGGCCAGTTCGAAGAAGGTGACGCGCGGGTCGGTGAGCGCTTGGAGTCCTGGGTGCCCCAGGGCCACCAGCGCCTCCACCATCGCGATGCTCGAACCGTTGCCCGCGCACAGGACGCCGGTCGTCGGCAGGGCGGCGGCCGCCCCCGACAGGCGCAGCGGCCGGGTGAGCGTCCCGGCGGGCTGGGGCGCGGCGTCGGCGGCGAGCCGCGCCAGCGCCGCCGCGGGCACGCCGGCCGTGCTGCCCCAGTGCTCCCACGCCTTGGGCGCCGGCAGGGTGACGGGCCGCGCGTCGTCACAAGGGGCGGCCGGGGCCGAGAGCCGGGCGCGCATTTCCTGGTCGGGCACCAGGGCCAGCGGCGGGTCGCCGTCCCGGGGCATGCCCGCGTCCAGGTGGACGACGCGGACGACGCGTCCCGGCCGCCGGTCGGCGGCGGCCACCACCGGGTGGATGCCGTAGCCGTGGCCGACGAGCACCACGTCCGCCGCGTCCGGGGAGCCGATACCGTCGATGACGCGCAGGACGTCGTCGACGTGGGTCTCCAGGTCGGTGCCGGGCCCGGCCGGGCCGCCGGAGCCGGCCATGCCGGTGAGGCTCACCGGATGGGCGGCGGCGCCCGACTCCCGCAGCCGCCCGGCGACGTCCTCCCACACCCAGCCGCCCGTGTGGGCCTCGGGAACCAGTACGAACACGGTCATGTGTGCCTCCCCGCACGCGGTGGTCCGCGGTCCGGCCGTCCCCGCCGTCCGCGCTCGCCGGTACGGTAGGAACTCCCCCTGAGGGAGGTTCAAGCGGTGGAGAACGACGGCACGTTGGGCATCGGGGAGCTCGCCGGGCGGGCCGGCCTCTCCGTCAAGACCGTCCGCTTCTACTCGGACCGCGGACTGCTGCCCGAGTCCGGCCGCAGCGCGGGCGGCCACCGCCGCTACGCCCCCGAGGCACTGGCCCGCCTCCGCCTGATCCGCTCCCTGCGCGCCCTGGACCTGCCGGTGCCGGAGGTGGCGCGGGCGCTGGAGCGGGAGGACGCCCTGGAGGACGCCGTCGCCGGCCACCTGAAGACGCTCGGCTCCCGACTGGCCGCCCTGCGCTGGCAGGAGGCCGCTCTGCGGCTGCTCCAGGACTGCACCGCCGAGGAACGCGCCGAGCGGCTGGAGCTCGTCGGCGCCGTCCCGGTGCCGCCGAGCACCGACCCGATGGCCCGCTTCTGGCGCCGCTGGCTGCAGCCCGCGCGGTTGCCCGCTCCCGTGCTGGCCCGGGTCGTCGACCTCGCCGTGCCGCAGCCGCCCGACGAGCCCGGCCCGGCGCAGGTGCTGGCCTTCGCCCGGCTGCACGCCTTCACCTCGGCCTCCTGCCCGCCCGGTGCCGTGCACCGGCTCGCGGCGCACCGGCCCGACGCGGGCCCCCGTCCGGCCATGCTGTACGAGGGGCTCTACGAGGCCTACGAACTGGCCGCGCCGGACGTCCTGGCCGGCCGCGCCCCGGGCGCCGGCGAGGCGCTCGACTGCTTCGTCACCGCCCACGCGCGGTCGTTCCAGGCACGCGACACCCCCGGCTTCCGCCGCAGGCTGAGCGGAATGCTCGCCGTGGAACCCCGCATCGACCGCTACTGGCAGCTCGTGGGCGAGGTCAGGGGCCCGGGCGAGACGACCCCGGGGGCCGCCCACACCTGGCTGCGCTCCGCGCTGGAAGGCCAGGTCACAGCGCGGTGAGGATGCGCGGGCCCTCGTCCGTGACGGCGACGGTGTGCTCGAAGTGCGCTGCGCGGCTGCCGTCCTCGGTGTGCAGGGTCCAGCCGTCGGTGGCCGTGCGGTAGCCGCCGCGTCCCCCGGCCATCAGCATCGGCTCGATGGCAAGGGCCAGGCCGTGCCGCAGCCGGTAACCGCGCCCGGGGCGGCCCTGGTTCGGCACGTGCGGGTCCTCGTGCATCCGTCGGCCGATGCCGTGGCCGCCGAAGTCCCCGGGCATGCCGCACCGGGCCTCGCTCGCGACGGTGCCGATGGCGTGCGAGATGTCGCCGATCCGGTTGCCGACGGTCGCCGCGGCGATACCGGCGTCGAGGGCCCGCCGCGCGGCCTCGACGAGGCGCAGGTCGGCGGGGCGGGCTGTGCCGACGATGAAGCTGATCGCGGCGTCCCCGGTCCACCCGTCCAGTTCGGCACCGCAGTCGACGCTCACCAGGTCGCCGTCCCGCAGCCGGTAGCCGGTGGGGATGCCGTGCACGACGGCGTCGTTCACGGACGTGCAGATCACCGCGGGGAACGGCGTGGGGGCGAACGACGGCCGGTAGCCGAGGAAGGGCGACCGCGCGCCCGCCGCGTCCAGCACGGCACGGGCCGCCTCGTCCAGTTCCCGCAGCGACACGCCGACGCGCGCCGCCTCACGGGCCGCGGCGAGCGCACGGGCCACGACGCGCCCGGCCTCCCGCATGGCCGCCAGCGCGGCGTCCGTCTTGATCTCCACCATGTCCGTTGCTCCTTGTTCCGCCCCCGGGGGCACCCAATTCTTATACCGGTATTAGTATCACGGTCATGGTGCGAACTCCCCTGACCCCCTGGGAACGACAGCGCGGCGAGCGCTTCGGTGCGCTGCTGCGCCGGGCACGCGGCGACCGCAGCATGGTCGAGGTCGCCGCGGCGGCCGGCGTCTCCGCCGAGACCCTCCGCAAGATCGAGACCGGCCGTGCTCCGACCCCGGCGTTCTTCACGGTGGCCGCGCTCGCCGCGGCGCTGGACATCTCGCTGGACGAACTCGCCTTCGCGTGCGTCCCCGAGACGGGGGATGACAGCGCGATGTCCGCGTAGGCGGCGCCCGGTGGGTGTGTGCGGTCCGTTGCGCCCTGCGGGGGGCTGCGCCGGGCTGCCCGGTAGTCGTGTGCGGGTCGCTCACGCCTGCGGAGCGGGTGCCCCGGCTGCCCGGTTGCTCATGTGCGGGTCGCTCACGCCTGCGGTCCGGGTGCCCCGGCTGCCCGGTTGCTCATGTGCGGGTCGCTCACGCCTGCGGCGGGCATCCCCCGCCCTCCCGCCCTCCCCCAGCCTTCGGCCGGGGGGACCCCCATCCGGCGCGGTCAGTGACCGCGTCGCGCGTGCGTGGTGGGCCGGGGGCGGGGCCTCCGGGGCTGCACGTCCTGGACTGGGTTGTTTACGTGCATGGCGGGCGGTACTTGTTGTGCCGTCTCTGCCGCACACAAATATCCCGCAGCGTCCAGAACATCCACCCTCCCCCAGCCTTCGGCCGGGGGTGCCCCCACCTCCCCCGCCCCCTCCGTAGCGTCAGGCGGCTGACGGCCGGAGGGGGGTGAAGAGGCGGTCCGGGTTGCCGCACGCGTCTTGCCGAACCCCACGACGTCAGGCGTGGTCCGGAGGGGCTTTCGAAGGGCTCGGGCCGATGCCAGTGCCGGCTCGGCCGCTCACCGGTGGGCAGGGGTACGCCACTCCCCTGCCACCGGTGCGCGCAGCGTTGTTCGGCCTGCGGGCCCTCTGCTGGGGGCAGTTTCCTGCGGTGTGGGGAGGGGTGGGCCCCATCACCTCCCACCGGGCGTTGGTCGCCCGACGATACGGAGGGGGCGGGGGAGGTGGGGGCACCCCCGGCCGAAGGCTGGGGGAGGGAGGGAGGGCGGGAAACCCCCAACGCCAACCACAGCGCACCCGCACCCGCGACTCAGTCGCCCCCAAAGCCCCCTCCGCCGCCGAAACCCCCACCGTCGCCGAAACCCCCACCGTCGCCGAAGCCGCCGCCGAAATCGCCGCTGTCGAAGTCGCCGCCCGAGTAGTCCCCGCCCTGGCCGTCCGGCGGCGCGCCGCCGTACCCGCCGAGCGAGCTGCCGAGCAGCGTCCCCACGAGGATCCCCGGCAGCATCCCCCCGCCGAAGTAGCCCTGGGCCCAGGGGGCGTAGGCCGGGCCCGCCTCCCAGTACGGGCGGGGGCCACGGGGTGTGTCGACCTGGCGGGCCATGGGTTCCAGGCCGTCCTCGAGCCGGGCGGCGTCGGCGGCGCAGACGGGTACGGTCCGCTCGGCCCCGCCGCCGTCCGGAGTCCACGGCACGTCCTGCACCGACGGCCCGTGGCGGGGGTCGAAGAAGCACGGCGGGCGGCGCTCGGGCAGCGGCCCGCCCTCGATGCGCGCCTCCAGCGTGGCGAGCGCGAAGCGCCCCTCCTCCAGCGCCCGGCTGACCTGCTGCACGTCGCCGGGCGCGTGCGCCCGGTCCATGGCGGTCTTCGCGGTGTCGTAGGCGTCCAGCGCGCGCGTGTAGTCCTCGCGCATGGCGTCGTCGGCCGTCGCGCCGCCGGGGTCGAACCCGATCCGGCCCAGCTCCTCGCCGAACGCGGTGATGTCCTCGTCCACCACCGGGCGCAGCTCGTCGAGCCGGGCACGGTCCCGCTCCTCGCGGCGCCGCTTGGCGCGTCGGGACACAAGGACGGCCCCGCCGCCCCCGACGAGGACCAGGAGGCCGAGCGCGACGAGCACCCCGGTCCCGCCGCCCGTGCCGACGCCGACGGAGCCACCGCCCCACGAAGTGGGGGCGTGGCCGCCGGCCTGCGGCAGTGCCTGCTCGACGAAGCCGGTGACCATCGCCGCGGGGTCGCCGGGGTCGGACCGGCGCACGGCGCCGGTCAGGTTCTCGACGGAGTTGCGCGACATCACGGCGGGGTCCGCTCCGGCGTCGAAGCGGTCGCCGAGGACGACGGCGTACACGCCGGTGATGCCGACCTTGGTCCGCAGGTCCTGCAGGAGGGTGGCGGCGGAGAACTCCGCGGTGTCCGGGAGGACGGCGACGAAGACCGGCCGGTCCGCCTTCTCGATGCGCCCGGCGAGGGTGTCCGCCTCGGCCCGCGACAGCACGTCGCGCGCCCGCGGATCGACGTACACGGGCCCCTCGCGCAGGGCGGCAGCCGCCGTGTCCAGACCGCCCGCGGCCCGCGCTCCGGCGCCCGTCGCGACGGCGATGCAGAGCACCCCGCAGATCACGGCGAGTACCGGCACGAGGCGGAGGATCCGCCGGACGGTCCCCATACCTACGACGCTAACCCAGATCTGGCTGCCGCGGCGCCGCGGCAGCCCGTTCCCCGGGCGGTCTCCGGCATCTCCGATAGGCTGTTCTGTCAGAATTGCCCGACAATGAGCGACATCTACCGGTTGGTTCCGGCGGGTGGGGGCCTGCGGGGACGGACCACATGAGAACGCCCCTCGTTCCCGGGGATGGGTCGTCGCGGTGGACATACAGCAGTCGGCGAAGGATGTCGGTCAGCCCCAGACGGCGGTGGGGCAGGCAGGTGTGTTCCGCGACCTGCTGCCCATCGCGATGTGGCGGATCGACTCGGAGGGGCGCATATCCCAGTGGTCGCTGGCCGCACAGGAGCTCTTCGGCCACACGGCGGAGGAGGTGCTCGGGCGCAGCGCCACCCCGCTGCTGGTCCCCGTGGCGAACTGGGAACTGGCCGACGAGCTGACGCACCGGGTGCTGTCGGGTGAGGCCGTCGTGGGCACGCTGCCGGTACGCCACCGCGACGGCCATCTGGTGACCATGGAGATGTGGATCTGCCCCACCGCCGATCCGCAGGGGCGCACCGGGCTGATGGGCATCGCCGCCGAGACCTCCGCGGTGCTGCGCATGCGGGACTCGCTGGCCGCCCTGGAGGGGCTGTTCACCCAGTCCCCCATCGGTCTGGCCATGCTCGGGCCCGACCTGCGCTACGTAAGGGTCAACGAGGCGCTGGCCCGAATGAACGGCGTCCCCGCCGCCCAGCACATCGGCAGGCGCGTGAGCGAGGTCGTCCCCGGGCTGAACACCATGGCACTGGAGACCGTGATGCGGCAGGTGCTGGCCCGCGGCGAACCCGTGCTGGACTTCCGGGGCCTGGGGCGGACGGGAGCCGACCCCCGCACCGAGCGGGTCTGGTCGTGCTCGTTCTCGCCGCTCCTCGGCGGCGGCGGCCGCCGGCTCGGCGTGATCGCCAGCCTGATCGACATCACCCGGGAGGAGCGCGCGCAGCTCCAGGCCACCCGCGGACGGCAGCGGCTCGCCCTGCTCGCCGAGGCGGGCACGCGTATCGGCACCACGCTCGACCTGCGGCAGACCGCGGAGGAGGTGGTGCAGGTGCTCGTCCCCCGGGTGGCCGACTCCGCCGACGTGCACCTGCTGGAGGAGGTCCTCGACCCGGACGAGGCCACGGCCTCCGCCCACGGCATGGTGCGCCGTCTCGCGGTCGCCTTCGCCGACCCCGCGGCCCCGGCCGAGGACCTGGCCGTCGGCATGACGCACCAGGTCCCCCGGGCGTCGGCGTACGAGCAGGTCATGGTGGAGGGACGGCCGATGAGGCTCACCAGGGCCGACATACCCCGGCTGGTGCCCGGCCCGGAGAACGAGCGGCTGCGGAGCTATCTGCGCACTCTCGGCTGCGCACGCATGGTCCCGCTGGTGGCCCGCGGCACGGTGCTGGGCATCGTCATGGTCACCCGGTCCCGCAGGCGCGAGCCCTTCGACGACCAGGACAACCTGCTCATCGACGAACTCGCCGCCCGCGCGGCGCTCGGCATCGACAACGCGCGGATGTACTCCGCCCAGCGCCGCGCCGCCCTGACCCTGCAGCGCAGCCTCGCCAACACCGCGCTGCCCACGGTGCCCGGGCTGGAACTGGCCGGCCGTTACCTGCCCGCCAGCGACCAGGAGGTGGGCGGCGACTGGTACGACGTCATCGCCCTGCCGGGGGACAGGACCGCCCTGGTCATCGGGGACGTCATGGGCCACGGGGTGCACGCGGCGGCCGTCATGGGGCAGCTGCGGACCACGGTGCGCACCCTGGCCCGGCACGACATACCCCCGGTAGAGCTGCTCCGGTCGCTGGACGCGGCCGTCGCCGATGTCGGCGAGAACGAGATGGCCACCTGCGTCTACGCCGTCCACGACCCGGCGGACGGCAGCTGCCTGGTCGCGCGCGCCGGGCACCCGCCGCCTGCGGTGGCGGGCGCGGCGGGCGAGGTGGCCTTCCTGGACGGCCCGAGCGGTACACCGCTCGGCGTGGGCCGCCGGGACTTCCAGACCGAGCGGGTGCGGTTGCCGCCGGGCGCCGTGCTGGTGCTCTACACCGACGGCCTGATCGAGGCCCGCGACCGCAACCTCGACCAGGGCATGCGCCAACTCGCCCGCGCTCTGCGCCATCGCGGCCGGCCGCTCTCCCGGGTCTGCGACCGCGTCCTCGCCCGTCTGCTGCCCCGGGGCGCGCAGGACGACGTCGCGATCCTGCTGGCCCGGCCACTCCACCCGACCACCCGCCATGAACCCCCGGACTGAGCGCGCGACGGCGCCCGGCGGGCCACGCGCCACCGGCAGGACGGGCCGATACCGGAGCCGTGCCCGTACGGGCGCCGCTCCCGGGCCCCGGCGGGGAACCACCCCCTGTGACGCAGCTCGCCCGGTTCTCCCGCACGTGCGACGGTGGTAGCGATGGACAACCCGGCCAAGACGTTCAGCGAGTCACCGGAGGACCCGTTCTCGGTGCACGGCGCGGCCTCGGTGGTACTGGACGACGACGCCTCCGTGGTGGGGTGGAGCGCGCGCGCCGAGACGCTGCTCGGCCACCGGGCGGAGGACGTGCTGGGCCGGCCGGCCCCGGAACTCTTCGTCCACCCCGCCGACATGGGGCTGGTCCTGGATGTGACCGCGGCGTGCCTGCGCGAGGACGGCTGGTTCGGGGTCGTGCCGGTGCTGCACCGTGACGGACGCCGGGTGGAGGTGGGCTGCCGGGTCCGGGCCGTCGCGCGGGAGGACGACCGCCGCGAGTGGTACGTGGTCGCGGCGCCCGCCACCGAGGTCGTGCAGTGGGAGACCGACCGATGGGTGCTGGACGGGCTGTTCCGCCGCTCCCCCATCGGGCTGGCGGTCTTCGCGCCCGACCTGACCTTCCTGCGCGTGAACCGGGCGATCACCAAGTTCAGCGGCGTCCCCGCGGAGAAGCACCAGGGTCTGCGCACGGCGGACTTCCTCTTCGGGCCGGACGCCGAGGCCGTGGACGACCAACTGCGCCGGGTCCTCGAGACCGGCCGGTCCTCGATCTTCTCCGAGCAGCCCTGCCGGCTGCGCCGCGACCCGCAGCGCGAACTGTACGTGGCGGTCTCGGCGTTCCGCATGGAGGACACCTACGGGCACGTGCTCGGGGTGACCCAGACCGTCGAGGACGTGACCGAGCGCCACCGGGCCCGCCGCAGGCTGGCCCTGCTCAGCGAGGCCGGGGCCCGCATCGGCACCACGCTGGACGTCGGCCGCACCGCCCGCGAACTGGCCGAGGTGGCCGTGCCGGGGCTGGCCGACAGTGCCTCAGTCGACCTGCTGGAGGCCGTCCCGCAGGGAGAGGAGCCCGCCCAGGACGCCTTCCCCGTGGTCTGCCGCGCGGCGGTGCAGTCGGCCCTCCCGGACACCGAGCGCATCATGTACCCGGTGGGCCGGACCATCCGCATCCCCCCGGGTTCCACGCAGGCGCGTTCGCTGGCCGAGGGCCGCCCGGTCTTCGAGTCGGACATGGACCGGGCGTTGGCCTGGCTCGACGAGGACCCGGCGCGGGCCAGGGCGGCCCGCGAGGTCGGCGCGCACTCCCTGATGGTGGTGCCGCTGGTCGCCCGCGGGCTCGTGCTCGGGCTGATCAGCCTCTGGCGGACGCGCGGCCGCGAGCCCTTCGAGGCCGACGACCTCACCCTCGCCGAGGAGTTCGCCGCACGCGCGGCCCTGAGCATCGACAACGCCCGCCGCTACACCCAGCAGCACCAGGCGGCCCTGACCCTGCAGCACAGCCTGCTCCCGGGCAACGTGCCGTGGCACCCCGCCGCCGAGGTGGCCCGCCGCTACCTGCCCGCCAACACCGCCACCGGCGTGGGCGGCGACTGGTTCGACGTCATCCCGCTCTCCGGGCTGCGTATCGCGCTGGTGGTGGGTGACGTCGTCGGCCGCGGTCTGCACGCCGCGGCCACCATGGGCCGGCTCCGGACGGCCGTGCACACCCTGGCCCACCTGGACCCCACGCCGGACGAGGTGCTGTCGCACCTCGACGACCTCGTGGACCGGCTCGCCTCGGAACAGCTCGAGACCGACGAGAACGCCCCGCCGGTCGTCGGCGCGACCTGCCTGTACGCCGTCTACGACCCGGTCTCCCGGCGCTGCTCGCTCGCCCGGGCCGGCCATCCGCCGCCGGTGGTCGTCACCCCGGAGGGACGGGGCAGCCTGGTCAACATCCCCGCGGGCCCGCCGCTGGGCCTCGGCGGCCTCCCCTTCGAGACCGCCGAGATCGAACTGGCCGAGGGCAGCACGCTCGCGCTGTACACCGACGGCCTCCTGTGCACCCGCTGCCGCGACGTCGACGACAGCATCGCGATGCTGTGCGGGGCGCTCACGGCGCCGTCCGGCTCGCTGGAGGAGACCTGCGGCGCCGTCGAGGACACCCTCCTCAAGGGGCGCCGCGCCACCGAGGCCGCCGACGACGTGGCCCTCCTCGTCGCCCGGACCCGCGTCCTCGCGCCGGAGCAGGTCGCCACATGGGACCTCCCCCCGGACGCCACCGCCGCCGGGCAGGCCCGCTCCTTCGTGGAATCCAAGCTCGCGGAGTGGGGGCTGGAGGAGGCGGCCTTCGTGACCGAACTGATCGTCAGCGAGCTGGTCACCAACGCGTACCGCTACGCGGGCGGTCCCATCACACTGCGGCTGATCCGCGACAGCCACCTCATCTGCGAGGTCTCCGACGCCAGCAGCACCTCCCCGCACCTGCGGCGTGCGCGGACGACGGACGAGGGCGGCCGCGGGCTGTTCCTGGTGGCCCAGCTCAGCGAACGCTGGGGCACCCGCTATACGCGCGAGGGCAAGACGATCTGGGCCGAGCAGCCCCTGCAGGGGGACTTCTGACCGGGTACGGCACGTGGGCCTTCGGCCCGTGCGCCCGCCGTGCCGCGCCCCGCCCCCGGGGCTCCGCCCCGGGGGCGGAAGGCCGGAGGGCGCCATGGCCGCGACCGCGTCAGCCGGCTCCCGCACGCCGGCGGCCCCCGAGACCGGATCCCGCGGCTCGCGGCGCCACGCCCGAGCACGACCGCGGCGCGATCGCCATGCGGTCGGCTGCCCGCCGGAATCGCCCACCCCGTCGCCGCGTCCGGTACGACGCCCGTGCGAACGCGCCGCCGTGGACCGCGTCGCCTTTCGCAGGACGGCCCGGCCGCTGCCCACTGCGGGGCCGAGCACGGCTGCGGCGTGATCGCACCGACGGCCGGGCCCGCTGGGCGGGCTCAGCGCGGTGGCAGGGCGGTGCCGCAGCGGGAGCAGTACAGGGCGTCGCTCTCGCCGGACAGGCGGCCGCACTCCACGCAGACGCGGTGCAGCAGGCAGGCCGCGTCACCCGCTTCCGGCGCGGCGGCGGGACCGGCAATGGTGAGGCCCGGGCGGCGGGCGTGCACCGTGAGGTAGGTCAGTCCCGCGGCGCCGGCGGACAGCGCGCGGCAGGTGCCGCGCGGCAGCCAGGCGAGGGCGCCGGGCGCCAGGGTCGTCTGGCGTCCGCCGTCGTCGCCCGAGAGGTGTCCACCGCCGGCCACGACGTACAGCAGGACGTCCAGGTCGGCCTCGACGTGCGGCCGGACCTCCGTGGCCGCCGGAAGGCGGATGACGTTGGCGTCGAGCTGGCGGCGGTCCGCACCGAGCCGCCACAGCGCTCCGCGCTGCCCGACGGGCGTACGGCCGATCAGGTCCGCCACTTGGGCGAGGACACCCGGCACGGGCTTGGTCTCCACGTTCGTCCTCCCTGCACGTGTGGAACAGCCGAACGCTACTCCGGCCCGCGCGCCGCCGCACGGCGGCGGGGAGCGGCGACGCGCGGCGCCCGACGCGACGCGCGCACCGGGGAGGCGGACGATGGGGTCATGACGCCGCAGCGGACGCCGCCGGGGAGGCCGTGATGCCAGTGGGCCGGATCGGGTTGGTCGTGCACGGGGCGCGCGAGGACGCGAGCGAGGCCGCCGCGGCGGTGCAGCGCTGGTGTGCGCGCCACGGGGTCCCCGCGGTGGAGATCGACGTGTGGCGCAAGGACCGCCCCCGGCACAGCGGTGAGGAGGAGGCGGCCTCGGCGGGCTATCCGGACCTGGTCGTGACCCTCGGCGGCGACGGCACGTTCCTGCGCGGCGCGCGGGTCGCCGCGGCGTGCGGGGCGGCCGTACTGGGCGTGGACCTGGGGCGCGTCGGCTTCCTCACCGAGGTGTGCACCGAGGACATCGAACGGGCGCTCGACTGCGTGCACGAGGGCCGGGCCACCGTCGAGGACCGTATGACGCTGACGCTGCGGGCGTCGCGGCCACTGGAGATCCCCGAGGGCATCGAGTCGCTGCTGCGGTACGGTCGCGGGCCGGCGCTCCCGCCGCCGCGGGTACGGCCCAGCGAGCCCGAGGACGTGGGCTGGGGCGTGCCGATGGCCGTCAACGCCGTCAACGACGTCGTCTTCGAGAAGCTCGCCCGGGACCGGCAGGCCAGCCTCGCGGTGTACCTGGGGGGCCGTCTGTTCGCGTCCTACTCGGCGGACGCGGTCGTGGCGGCCACGCCGACGGGTTCCACCGCGTACAGCTTCGCCGCCGGAGGCCCGGTGGTCTCCCCGCGCATCGACGCGATCGTGTTCACCCCCGTCGCACCGCACATGGCCTTCGACCGCACCCTGCTGGCGGCCCCGGACGAGGTCCTGGCGGTCCGTGTGCTGACCCGCTCCGGCCGGGTCGCGGTCAGCATCGACGGCCAGCTGAGGGGCGTCCTGGATCCGGGCGACTGGGTCGGGGTGTACAAGGCCCGGCACCGGCTGCGGCTGATCCGGCTGGGCCCGACCGACTTCTACGGGCGGGTGCGCGACCGCTTCCGGCTCAGTGACGCCCCGGCCGCGGCCGCCGACGGGGAGGCCCCGCCGCTGTACCGGCCGAAGTCGCCCGTCCCGCCCGACCTGCGGAATCTCCGTCTCCCACCGCCGGAAGGGCACTGACCCCGCCCTGCCGGGCGATTCCCGCCAGCTCCCGCGCCGGCCCGGTCAGGTCGCGCCCGCGGGCCCGCACCACACGCAGCGTCCGCGTGAGGTCCAGTCCGGTCACGGGGACGGCGACGACGCTGCCGCTCGCGAGTTCCGCGGTGAGCGCGAGGGAGCTGAGGACGGCCGGGGCGAGCCCGTCGGCGACGGTGGTCTTGATGGCGGTGGTGGAGGGGAGTTCGAGCAGCGGGTCGGCGAGCGCGAGCCCCGATGCCCGGGTCAGGGCGTGCTCGAGGTGGCGGCGGGTGCCGGAGCCGCGTTCACGGCTGACCAGGGGTGTCGCGGCGAGTTCGGCGGCGCCGATGCCGGACCGGCGGCGCGCCCAGGGATGGGAGGGGGCGACGACGACGGTGAGCTCGTCGTGCGCGACCGCCTGGGCGACCAGGCCCCGCGGTACGTCCGGGCCCTCGACGAAGCCGAGGTGGGCCTCGCCGGCCAGGACGGCCGCGGCGACGTCCTCGGAGTTGCCCGCGGTGAGCGCGACCGTGGTGCGCGGGGCGCCCGCCCGCAGGGCCAGCAGCCACTGCGGCAGCAGGTACTCGGCCACGGTCATGCTGGCCGCCACCTGCAGCCGGCACTCGGTGGTGCCGCGCAGCGAGGTGATCCCGGCGTCCAGGGACGCGGCGGCGTCGACGGCGGTGCGCGCCCAGTCGGCGACGAGCGCGCCGTGCTCGGTGAGCCGCGAACCGCGCGGTGACCGTTCCAGCAGGTGCAGGCCGAGCCTGCGTTCGAGGTGCCGGAGGCGCGAGCTGGCGGCGGGCTGGCTGACGCCGTGGGCACGCGCGGCCGCGCCGACGCTGCCGAGGCTCGCGACCGACAGCAGCAGGTCGAACGCCGCCAGGTCGCTCACTCGCTCGGGCAGGGGCATAAGCCCAGTCTATGACCCCATCCGGAAGTGGTCCCTACCGGCGGGACCCGGCCGGGGCGACGCTGAGGGCGTGCCTTCGACGCTCGCCGCCCCCTCCCCGCCCGGCGCCCACCCGCGGACCGGGGCGCCGCGGGACCCGGAACACCGCTCCCGGCTCTTCCGCGACCTCGGCCCCAACTGGTACGCCTCCGTTATGGGCACCGGCATCGTCGCCACGGCGGCGGCCGGACTCCCCGCGCACATACCGGGGCTGCGGACGGCGGCCACGGTCGTGTGGGCCCTGGCGGCCGTCTGGCTGGTGGTGCTCTCCGCGGCCTGGGCGGTGCACTGGACCCGCCACCGCGAGCGCGCGCGGGCGCACGCGGGCCATCCGGTGATGGCGCACTTCTGGGGCGCACCGGCGATGGCGCTGCTCACCGTGGGCGCGGGCACCCTGGCGCTGGGTTCGGACTGGATCGGGCCCCACACGGCCCTGGCCGTGGCCGCGGTGCTCTGGTCTGCCGGCACCGTGCTGGGGCTGGTGACCTGGGTGTGGATCCCGTACCGGGCGATGACCGACCACCGCGTCTCCGCCGACTCGGCGTTCGGCGGCTGGCTGATGCCCGTCGTCCCGCCGATGGTGTCCGCGGCCACCGGGGCCGCCCTGGTCCCGCACCTCCCGGCCGGGCAGGCCCGGCTGACGCTCCTGCTGGCGTGCTACGCGATGTTCGGGATGAGCCTGATCGCGAGCCTGGTGATCATCCCGCAGATCTGGGGCAGGCTGGTGCGCCACAAGACGGGCCCGGCGGCCATGGTGCCGACCCTGTGGATCGTGCTCGGCCCGCTGGGGCAGTCCGTCACGGCGGCCAACCTCCTCGGGCACGCGGCGCCCACCGCCCTGCCCCGCCCCTACGCCACCGGGGCCGAGGTGTTCGGCTACCTCTACGGCGTGCCCACGTGGGGTTTCGCCATGATGTGGCTGGCCCTGGCGGCGGCTCTCACCCTGCGCACCGCGCGGAACGGCCTGCCGTTCACGCTGACCTGGTGGAGCTTCACCTTCCCGCTGGGCACCTGTGTGACCGGCACGAGCGCCCTGGCGCTGCGGCTGCACTCGGCAGCCTTCCAGGGGGCGGCGCTGGTGCTCTACGCGGGCCTGGTGGCGGCGTGGGCGCTGGTCGCGGTGCGTACCGTACGCGCCGGGGTGCGTGGGACGCTGTTCCTGCCGCCCGCCCCGGCGCCCCGCGCGTGAACCGACGGTTCAGAGACCCTGCCAGGCCGGCTTGGCCGCGTAGGTGGCCCGGAAGTAGTCGGCCAGCTTCAGCTTGGACGCGGCCGCCTCGTCGACGACGACGGTGGCGTGCGGGTGCATCTGGAGCGCGGAGGCGGGGACGACCGCCGCCAGCGGGCCCTCGACGGCGAGGGCGACCGCCTCCGCCTTGGCCTCGCCCGTGGCGAGCAGCACGAGGTGCCGGGCCTCCAGGATGGTGCCGATGCCCTGCGTGATGACGTGGTGCGGCACGTCCTCGGGGCGGTCGAAGAACCGGGCGTTGTCCTTGCGGGTCTGCTCGGTCAGCGTCTTGATCCGGGTCCGCGAGGCCAGCGAGGAGCACGGCTCGTTGAAGCCGATGTGGCCGTCGGTCCCGATGCCGAGCAGTTGGAGGTCGACCCCGCCGGCCTCCGCCAGCGTCCGCTCGTACGCCGCGCACGCCTCGACGACGTCCTCGGCGGTGCCGTCCGGTCCCATGAACGACTCCTCGGCGAGGCCGAGGGGCTCGACGACCTCGCGCAGCACCACCGAGCGGTACGACTCCGGGTGCCCCGCGGGCAGGCCGACGTACTCGTCCAGCTGGCAGATCCGGGCGCGGGACACGTCGGCGCGGCCCTCGCCGGCCAGTGCGGCGAGTGACCGGTAGACCGGGAGCGGGGTCGATCCCGTGGCGACGCCGAGCAGCGCGTCGGGCTTGCGGCGCAGCAGGTCGGCGACGGCGCCCGCGATGAGTTCGCCGCCCGCGGCGGCGTCCGGAACGATGACGACTTCCACTTCGGGACCGCCGATCTGGTGAGAGAGACCGCAAACTGGTTTAGACCAATTTAGCAGCCGGGACCCCCGGAGATCCACCACCGGCCCGGGGGTGCCTTCGGGCGAATGCGGCGCCCGCCGCGTTGGACGGCTCACCCCCGGTGGTAGCAAGCAGGGACAGGCGCTCCGGACGCGGGCGTGCGGGCCGGGCGCGACGGGGAGGTGCGGGACGGTGTCCCAAGGACGGCGGGTCCGGATCCGCGCCGGGCGCCGGGAGGTGCGCGGGCCCGCCGGGCGGCCCGGCGTCCGGGTGTTCCCCGCGCTGAACACGGCCGCCGCCTACTCCTGGCGGCTGCTCGTCGTGGGGGCCGTCGTCTACGCCGTGTTCGCCACCCTGGGACGGTTCCACGAGATCGCGGTGGCCGTCTTCCTCGGGCTGGTCGGCACCGCCATGCTGCGGCCGCTCACCGATCTGCTCGCCCGCGCGATTCCGCGCTCGCTGGCCGTCGCCGTCTCGCTGATCGGCAGCATCTTCGTCGTGTTCGGCATCCTGGCGCTGGTCGGCGAGGTGGTCGCCGGCGAGGCCGGCGGACTGCAGCGGGAGTTCGGCGCGGGACTGACACGGATCGAGCGCTGGCTGGAGACGCCACCGTTCCGGCTCGACCCCGCGGCGCTCACCGACCTGCAGTCGAAGGTCGGGCAGTGGCTCTCCAGCCACCGGGCGGCCCTGATCAGCACCGCGCTCAGCGGCGCCGGACGCCTGGTCGAGGTGCTGACGGTCTTGGCGCTGGCGCTGTTCTGCTCGGTGTTCTTCCTGCACTCCGGCGACCGGCAGTGGTCCTGGTTCTGCGGGCAGCTGCCGAGGTCGGTCCGCGGCCGGGTGTCGCTGGCGGGCCGTGCGGCATGGCGTACGTTCACCGGCTACACCCACGGGATCGTGCTGGTGGCGGCGACCAACGCGATCCTGGTGGGGGTGGCGCTGTACCTGCTCGGGGTGCCGCTCGCGCTGCCGCTGGCACTGCTGGAGTTCTTCGCCGCGTTCGTTCCGCTGATCGGCTCGCCCATCGCCCTGGCGGTCGCCGCCGTGGTGGCGCTGGCGGCGAAGGGGCCCATCATCGCGGCGGTCGTCGTCTGCCTGATCGTCGTCATCGGCCAGATCGAGGGCCATGTACTGCACCCGCTGGTGATGGGCTGGGCGGTGCGCCTGCATCCGGTGGTCGTCGCCCTCACCGTCATCGGCGGGGCCATCGCCGCCGGGGTGATCGGCGCGGTGGTGGCGGTCCCGCTGGTTTCCGTCCTCTGGTCGATCTACCAGGCGCTGCGCGCCACGGAGTAGCACGCGCAAGTTTTTGCGGTGCTTCCGCAACACCCTGTCGGCTGGACGACACTCCAGCGCAAGCGCGTGTCGGCTGAGACGAAAGCCCGGTCGGGGGCATAGACGCCCGGAAACACCTCTGCAACTATCGGCTCGGGCCGCGCAATTACCAAAACATTCGACGCAATTTTCTCTGCGTGGCAGCCGCATCGCTGGGACATGTCATGGCACCAACAACTCTGACGAGAGGCACAGGGACGACATGCCAAGGAAACGGTTCATCCGACGGCTGCTGGCGGGGGTGATCGCGGCCGGCCTGGTGCTGCTCGGCCAGTCGGCCCTGCCCGCCGCGGCCGCCGGCGGTCCCAACCTCGCCGCGGGGGCACCGGCCACCGCGAGCAGTTCCCACGCCGAGTACGGGGTCGCCAACATCACCGACGGCAACCAGAACACCTACTGGCAGAGCGCGGGCAGCTCCTTCCCGCAGTGGGTCCAGGTCGACCTGGGCGGCAGTACCAGCATCGACCAGGTCGTCGTCAAGCTCCCCGCCTCCTGGGAGGCCAGGACCGAGACCTTCGCGGTCCAGGGCAGCCCCGACGGCACCACCTTCTCCACGCTCTCCGGTTCGGCCGGGCGCACCTTCGGCCCCGGCTCGGGCAACACGGTGACCATCGGCTTCGCGGCCACCCCCACCCGGTTCGTCCGGCTGAACATCACCGCCAACACCGGCTGGCCCGCCGCCCAGATCTCCGAGCTCGAGGTGCACGGCTCCGCCACCTCGACCGACAACCTCGCCCAGGGCCGCACCCTCACCGCCAGCAGCGGCAACGCGCCCTACGTCGCCGGCAACGCGGGCGACGGCAACCAGACCAGCTACTGGGAGAGCACCAACAACGCCTTCCCCCAGTGGGTCCAGGTCGACCTGGGGTCCTCCGTCGCGGTCACCAAGGTGGTGCTGAAGCTGCCGCCCTCGTGGGAGGCACGGACGCAGACGCTGTCCCTGCGCGGCAGCACCAACGGCACGTCCTTCAGCGACCTGGTGGCGTCCCGCGACTACTCCTTCAAGCCGGCCGACAACAACACCGTCACGATCAGCCTGAGCAGCACGACCACCCGCTACCTGCGGGTCGACGTGACCGGCAACACCGGATGGGCCGCCGCGCAGCTGTCGGAGCTGGAGGTCTACGGCCCGGCCTCGGGTGACACCACCGCGCCGAACGCGCCCACCGGCCTGGCCTACACCGAGCCCGGCTCCGGCCAGATCCGGCTCACCTGGAACGCCGCGACCGACAACGTCGGCGTCACCGGCTACGACGTCTACGCCGACGGCGAGCTGCGCACCAGTGTCTCCGGCAGCACGCTCGCCTTCACCGACAACCAGCCCGACAGCGCCACCGTCAGCTACTTCGTACGCGCCAAGGACGCGGCCGGCAACGTCTCGGGCAACAGCAACACCGTCACCCGGACGGGCTCCGGCGGCGACACGCAGGCGCCCAGCCAGCCCGGTGACCTCGCCCTCACCCAGCCTGCCTCCGGCCAGGTCAAGCTGACCTGGACCGCCTCCGGCGACAACGTCGGCGTCACCGGCTACGAGGTGTACGCCAACGAGGTGCTGCGCACCACGGTGTCGGGCACCACGCTCACGTACACCGACAGCCAGCCCGACAGCGCGACCGTCTCCTACTACGTGAGGGCCAAGGACGCGGCGGGCAACCGCAGCGTCGCCAGCGCCACCGTCACCCGCAACGGCTCGGGCGGCACCGGCTCCAACCTGGCCGTGGGCAAGCCGATCACGGCGTCGTCCAGCACGCAGAACTTCGTCGCCGCCAACGCCAACGACAACAGCGTCACCACCTACTGGGAGGGCGCCGGCGGCAGCTACCCGAACACGCTGACCGTCTCCCTCGGGGCGAACGCCGACGTCACCTCGCTGGTGCTCAAGCTCAACCCGGACAGCGCCTGGGGAACCCGCACCCAGACCGTCCAGGTGCTCGGCCGGGAACAGGGCGCGAGCGGCTTCACCAGCCTGAAGGCGGCGGCCGGCTACACCTTCAGCCCGTCCTCCGCGAACACGGTGACCATCCCGGTCGGCGCCCGGGTCGCCGACGTACGGCTGCAGTTCACCGCCAACAGCGGCGCCGCCGCGGGCCAGCTGGCGGAGTTCCAGGTGATCGGCACTCCGGCGCCGAACCCGGACCTGACCGTCACCGGCCTGTCCGTCTCCCCCGGCACGCCGGTCGAGACCGACTCGGTGAGCCTGTCCGCGACCGTGCGCAACATCGGCGAACTGGCCTCGGGCGCCACGAACGTCACCTTCTACCTGGGCACCACCAAGGTCGGCACCGCCGCCGTCGGCGCGCTGGCCGCCGGCGCCTCGACCACGGTGACGGCGAACATCGGCGTACGGGACGCGGGCAGCTACCCGCTGAGCGCCAAGGTCGACGAGGCCGGGGACGTCATCGAGCAGAACGACACCAACAACGCCTACAACAGCCCGACCCCGCTGGTCGTCAGGCCGGTCGACAGCTCCGACCTGATCGCCTCGCCCACCGCCTGGTCCCCCGGCAACCCGGCCAAGGGCAACACCGTCACCTTCTCGGTGGCGATCAGGAACCAGGGCACGGTCGCCTCCGCGGGCGGATCCCACGGCATCACCGTCACGGTCACCGACTCCGTCTCCGGCTCCGTCGTCAAGACGCTGACCGGCTCCTACAACGGCGCCATCGCCGCGGGCAGCACCACGAGCCCCGTCTCGCTGGGCACCTGGACCGCCGCGAACGGCAAGTACACCGTCAGGACCGTCCTCGCGCCCGACGCGAACGAACTGGCGGTCAAGCAGCAGAACAACACCAGCACCCAGTCCCTGTTCGTCGGACGCGGCGCCAACATGCCGTACGACATGTACGAGGCGGAGGACGGGGTCCTCGGCGGGAGCGCCGCCCTGGTCGGACCCAACCGCACCGTCGGCGACCTCGCGGGCGAGGCGTCCGGCCGCAAGGCCGTCACGCTGAACAGCACCGGCAGCTCGGTGGAGTTCACCACCAGGGCCAGCACCAACACCCTGGTCGTGCGCTACTCCATCCCCGACGCCGCGGGCGGCGGCGGGATCAACTCCACCCTGAACGTGTACGTCAACGGCAGCTTCCTCAAGGCCGTCGACCTCACCTCCAAGTACGCGTGGCTGTACGGCAGCGAGACCGCCCCCGGCAACAACCCGGCTGACGGCAGCCCCCGCCACATCTACGACGAGGCCAACATGATGCTCGGCACGACCGTGCCGGCCGGATCGAAGATCAAGCTGCAGAAGGACGCCGCCAACGGCAGCCAGTACGCGATCGACTTCGTCAACACCGAGCAGGTCTCGCCGATCGCCAACCCCGACCCCGCGGCCTACACCGCGCCGACCGGGTTCACCCACCAGGACGTGCAGAACGCCCTGGACAAGGCCCGGATGGACACCACGGGCACCCTGAAGGGCGTCTATCTGCCGCCGGGCGACTACGAGACGGGCAGCAAGTTCCAGGTCTACGGCAAGTCCGTGAAGATCATCGGCGCGGGCCCCTGGTACGCCCGCTTCCACACGCCGGCCGGCCAGTCCAACACCGACGCGGGCTTCCGCGCCGACTCCACCGCCAACGGATCGTCCTTCTCGGGCTTCTCCTTCTTCGGCAACTACACCTCGCGCATCGACGGCCCCGGCAAGGTCTTCGACTTCGCCAACGTCGCGAACATGACCATCGACAACGTCTGGAACGAGCACACGGTCTGCCTCTACTGGGGCGCCAACACCGACAGCGTCACCATCACGAACTCCCGGATCCGCGACACCTTCGCCGACGGCGTCAACATGACCAACGGCAGCACGGACAACCACCTCGACAACATCGAGGCCCGTGCCACGGGTGACGACAGCTTCGCCCTCTTCTCGGCGATCGACGCCGGCGGGGCGGACGAGAAGAACAACCTCTACGAGAACCTGACGTCCCTGCTGACCTGGCGCGCCGCGGGCATCGCCGTCTACGGCGGCTACGCCAACACCTTCCGCAACATCCTCGTCGCGGACACCCTGGTCTACTCGGGCGTCACGATCAGTTCCCTGGACTTCGGCTACCCGATGAACGGCTTCGGGACCGACCCGACCAACCTCCAGAACATCTCCATCGTCCGCTGCGGCGGGCACTTCTGGGGCAGCCAGACCTTCCCGGGCATCTGGCTGTTCTCCGCCTCGAAGGTCTTCCAGGGCATCCGCGTCAGCGACGTGGACATCGTGGACCCGACCTACAGCGGGATCATGTTCCAGACCAACTACGTGGGCGGCCAGCCGCAGAACCCCATCAAGGACACGGTCCTCACGAACGTGTCCATCACCGGCGCCCACCGCAGCGGTGACGCCTACGACGCCAAGTCGGGCTTCGGCCTGTGGGCCAACGAGATGCCGGAGTCGGGACAGGGTCCGGCGGTCGGCTCCGTCACCTTCAACAACCTGACGATGAACGACAACCACCTGAACATCAAGAACACCACGTCCACCTTCACGATCAACGTCAACCCGTAGCGCGGGGACGCGCGGGCGCCGTGGTCCGGGCCGGTTCTCCGGCCGGGACCACGGCGCTCCGTCATCCCCGCTGCCCGCGGCCGTACGCCCACGAACCCCACCACGCCGGGATCGGCGGATCGGCGGGGGCGGACGTCGGCTGGTCCGGGTGGAGTCCGAGCCGGCGCAGGGCGTCGGCGTCGACCCGTACGCCGAAGGTGCCGTGCCAGTGCCCGTCCTCCCGGATCCCGCAGACGAGGTCGATCACCAGCTCATGGCCGGCGAAGGGCCACCAGTCGATCCCCCGGTCCCGCAGTCAACGCGCCGTCAGCTCGGCGGGCCGGGGGCAGCCCGGCAGGTTCTCGTAGCCGAAGAGGGTCACCCATGTGCCCGGTTCACGGTCCATGCCGCCATCCTCGCGCAGCACGACGGCGTGCCGCGGCGGATTTCCGCCGCGGCACGCCGTGGAGGGGACGGGGGGCCGTGCCGGCCACGGGGATGCGGCGGCACGGCCCGGATCCGGCGCCGGTCAGCGGCGGCCGCTCCAGGACTTCACGTCGACGACCCGGCGGTGGTCATTGCGCAGGGTCGCGGCGTCCCGGCGGTCCCAGACGGAGTTGCGGCGGTCCTGGAAGACGTCGCGCCGGGTGTCGCGGCCGAAGCCGGTGTGCACGCGCACCTTCGAGTGCCCGACGAGCCACACGTTGTTGAAGCGGTAGCGGTTGCCGTCGCGGTCCGACAGCGTCCAGCCGCGCAGGTTGACCGAGCCGCGGCCGGTGTTCACCACTTCGATCCATTCGCCGCCGCCGCGACCGAAGCGGCCGCCGTGACCGTCGCGGGTGTTGACGTCACCGATGACCACCCGGGAGAACCGGCCGTGGTCGCGGGTCTCCGCCGCTCCGGCCGGCAGGGCTACGGCGGCCACGACCGCTCCGGAGGCGAGGACGGTGGCGACGACACGACGAGTGATACGAGCAGACATGATGCCCCCTCAAAAAGGTGCGTTCCCAGCCCTTTCGGGCCGTTCCCGCGGTGCGGATGCTTCGGCGGTTGCCGATGACCCAACTCTGACCCAGCGGCGGCGCGCACAACCGGAACAATCGCTTCGCGTTACAGAATGCGGACATATCCGTAACTGTTAGCTGTAAGCGACATCTGTCAATCTCGGCTGAAATATCGACTGTCTGCGTGATGCAACCACCCGCCGGGCACCGCCGTGCGGGCTTTTCGGTGTCACCCACACGAGTGTCCTGATCGCCGGGCTGCCCCCGGCGGCCGGCGAAGGGCCCCGGTAACGGAGAATCGCGCCATGACGACACGCGGCACGGACCACGGGGGCGTTCCGGGGCACGACCACGGCTATCTGCTGGACAACCGGCGGGCCGAGGCGGGGACACGTTTCGCCGCCTTCGCCGAGCTCTTCGACCCGGTGACGTTCCGGCACGTCGACGCGCTCGGCGTCGGCGCGGGGATGCGCTGCTGGGAGGTCGGCGCCGGGGGCGCCTCGGTGCCCCTCGGACTGGCCGCACGCGTCGGCCCCGGCGGCGCCGTGGTCGCCACCGACATCGACGTGTCGTGGGCCCGTGCGGCCGCGGGCGGCGTCGTCGAGGTGCTGCGGCACGACGTCGCCGCCGACCCCGCGCCTCCGGGCGGCTTCGACCTCGTCCACGCCCGGCTCGTGCTCGTGCACGTCACCGACCGGGCGGAGGCGCTGCGGCGCATGGTCGGAGCGCTGCGCCCCGGCGGCCGGCTGCTGCTGGAGGACGCGGATCCCGGGCTGCAGCCACTGCTCTGCCCGGACGAGTCCGGACCGGAGCAGCGGCTCGCCAACCGCCTGCGCTCGGGCTTCCGCGCACTGATGGCCGAGCGTGGGGCGGACCTGGCCTACGGGCGGACGCTGCCGCGCCTGCTGCGGGAGGCCGGGCTGGAGGAGGTCGGCGCCGACGCGTACTTCCCGATCACGTCACCGGCGTGCGCCGCCTTGGAGGCGGCCACGGTGCGGCACATCAGGGACCGGCTCGTGGCGGCCGGGCTGGCCGCCGACGAGGAGGTCGACCGCCATCTGGCGAACGTCGCCGCCGGCGCGCTCGACCTGGCCACGGCGCCCATGGTCTCCGCGTGGGGCCGCCGGCCGCTCAGCGCGGCGGGCTCCACCCCGGGTCCCGTCCGGTGAGACCGACCAGCCGGTCCAGCGCCGGCGCGGAGTCCGGGACCGGTACAGGCCGGCCGAAGGGCCCCGAGCCGTCGCCGGATGCCGCCCGGGCGGCCGTGAGCAGGGCGAGCGCGACCTCCGTGGCCGACTCGTCGGGGCGGTGTTCGAGCCCCGTCGCCCGGGCCAGGTCCCAGCCGTGCACCAGCAGCTCGTTCAGCGCGAAACGGCCCGCGGCGTCCGCGGGCAGGGAGATCCCGCCGACCCTCGTCTCGCCCTCCCACGCCCCGGGGCCGTTCCAGGCCTCCGCCACCTCGGTCAGCAGGACGGGCAGCAGCTCGCGCCAGGCGGCCGGGAGCTCGGGGACGGAGGCGCCGGGATCGGTGTCCGTGGCCGGGCCGAAGTCCTTGCGGGCGGCGTCGCGGAAGCCGGCGCAGAGCCCGGCAATGTGCCCGATGAGGTGCGCCACCGTGTAGTCGGGACAGGGCGTGGGTGCGTCGAGGTGCTCGTCGCCGATCCGCTCCAGCAGTGCGCTCACGTCCCGGGAGGCCGGGCGGAGGTCGGGATGAGACGTCATGGGGATCTCCTGGGTCGGTTGCCGTCACCATTGAGGACCGGTGCGGTGCCCCGAATTCGTCGCCGTGCGCCGAAACTGCCTCCGTCGGTCGTGTTCCGGCAGGTCGCGACGGTGGGGCACGCACCGCGTGCCCCAGATCTTGACGGCGGGCAGTATTGGTCTGTGGGAATCCTTGGGTGTGCCAGGGCCGGGTGGGCGTGACGGGTGGACATGCGCGGCACGCTGTTCGCCGACGCCCCTGACGGTTTCCCCCGGTCCAGAGGCGACGCCTTCGCCGTCGTCGACGCACGGGGCACCGTGACGAACTGGACCCCCGGCGCGGAGCGGCTGCTCGGCTGGGCGGCCGCCGAGGCCCGCGGACCGGTGTCCCGGCTGCTGTGGTCCCGCGCCGACGGCGCCCGCCTCGCGGGCCTCGTCTGCCCCGAGCACTCGGTCTTCCTGGGCCCGCTGCTCCTGCGGCACCGGGAGGGCACGCCCGTCGGGGTGGTGCTGTGGGGACATCCCCTCGCGCCGGACCAGTGGCTGCTGCAGGCGGAGAACGCCGAGGCGGTGCGGAACGACGACCTGCTCGGCGCGCTGCTGCACGGCCTGTTCACGGAGTCCCCGTTCATCATCGACGTCTTCGACACGGACCTATGCTTCCTGGCCCGCAACGACTCCCAGATCCGCGCGACGGGCTTCCCCGACGACTTCGTCGGGCGCACCATGCGCGAGGTGTCGCCGCCCGGTCTGCTGGACACGGACGCCTTCGAGGCGCGCCAGCGCCTGGTGCTCACCTCGGGCCGGGCGATGATCGGCAGCGAGGTGCGCGGCCGCGACCCCCGCGACCCGGACCGGGACACCGTCTGGTCGGAGACGATCCTGCCCCTGCGCGGTGCCGACGGTGACGTGGTGGCCCTGGCGCACATGGTCTTCGACCTCACCACCGAGGCCCGGGCCCGGGAACGGCTCGACCTGGTCAACGAGGCCAGCGCGCGGATCGGCAGCACCCTGGACGTGCTCCACACGGCTCAGGAGCTGACGGACGTTGCGGTGCCGCGGTTCGCCGACTTCAGTTACGTCAACCTGCTGGACACGGTGCTGGGCGGTGAGGAGCCGCTGCCCGGGCCGGTCGCCGAGACGGTGCCCCTGCGCCGCGCGGCCGCGACCATGGTCCCCGACGGCCCGGCGCGGACCGTGGTCTCGCCGGGTGAGGTGGACCGCTTCGCCTCCACGCCCGGCACCCCGGCCGCCCGGGCCCTGGCCACCGGGAAGCCGGTCCTGCTGACCGGCGAGGAACTGCTGGTCGAGCTCGAGGCCGCCGATCCCGCCCGGGCGCAGCTGATCCGCGGCTTCTCGGTGCGGTCCTGGCTGCTGGTGCCGATGTTCGCACGGGGGGCGGCGCTGGGCGTGGTGCTCTTCGTACGGTTCAGCCGGGCCCACTCCTTCGAGGCGGACGACGTCCTGCTCGCCCAGGAGTTCGTCGCGCGTGCCGCGGTCTGCATCGACAACGCCAGCCGCTACACCCGTGAACGCGCCACAGCGATGACCCTGCAGCGCAACCTCCTGCCGCAGCGGCTGCCGGTGCTGACGACCGTGGAGACCGCCTCGCGCCACCTGCCCCGCGGCGGCCACGCCGGGCTCGGCGGCAGCTGGTTCGACGTCATCCCGCTCTCCGGCGCGCGCACCGCCCTGGTCATCGGCGAGGCGGGCGGGCGCGGGCTGCACTCGGCGGTGTCGATGGGCCGGCTGCGGACGGCGGTGCGGACGCTGGCGGACCTGGACATGGCGCCCGAGGAACTGCTGACGCATCTGAGCGACCAGGTCAAGCGCTTCCAGGACGAGCAGGGCGGGCCCACGCCCGGGGCCACGGCCCCGACCTGCCTCTACGCGATCTTCGACCCGACCACCATGCGCTCCGTGATGGCGAGCGCCGGACACGCGATGCCGGCGCGGCTGAGCCCCGACGGCGAGGTGTCGGTGGGCGGGACCCCGGCTACCCCCGCGCTGGGCACCGGTGGCGTGCCGTTCGAGTGCGCGGAGATGGCCCACACCGACGGCGACCTCCTCGCCCTGTACACCTACGGGCTGCTCGCCCCGGAGTCCGGGGGCGGTGCGGTGGTGCGGCTGGGCGAGGCGCTGGCCGGGGCCGGTGCCTCCGCCGGGAGCGAGCCGGGCGAGGTAGCCGACGAGACCCTGCGCCGGCTGGTGCCCGGCGGGCAGCCCGGGGAGGAGGTGTCGCTGCTGGTGGCGCGGCTGCACCGGCTGCCGCCGGACCGGTACGCGACCTGGGACCTGCCGGACGCGCCGGAGTCGGTCGGGCGGGCGCGCGGGCTGGTGACCCGGAAACTCACCGAATGGGACCTGGCCGAGCTGGAGTTCACCACCGAGCTGCTGGTCAGCGAGCTGGTCACGAACGCGATCCGCTACGGCTCGCCGCCGGTGCGGCTGCGGCTGATCCGCGACCGGCGGCTGATCTGCGAGGTCGGGGACGGCAGCAGCACCTCGCCGCACGTCCGTCGCGCCCTGGAGACGGACGAGGGCGGGCGCGGGCTGTACCTCGTCTCACAGCTCGCTTCGCTCTGGGGCACGCGCTACCACGCCCGTGGCAAGACCCTCTGGGCCGAGCAGCCGCTGCCCGCACCGGACGGGACGCCGGACGACGCCTGACCGCCGTCGGGGCCGACGGCGGTCAGACGGCCGGCGGGTCAGGCGGCCCCGGTCCCGCACACGCCACCGGTGACGGCGGGGACGGGCTGCTCGGTGACGGGCGCGACACCTGAGGTGCTGCGCAGCAGGAGCAGCGCCGCGTCGTCGTGCAGCCTGCCGCCGACGTGGTGCAGCAGGTCCTCGTGGAGCGCGGCCAGGGTGCGCGCCGGTTCGTCGGTCAGATGCCGTGCGACGCGCTCGTCCAGGGGGTAGAAGCGGCGGCCGTGGTCGCGGGCCTCGACGACACCGTCGGTGTACAGCAGCAACTGGTCGCCCTCGGAGAACGGCAGTACCTGGAGCTCCGGCTCCTCCCCGGCCAGCGCGCGCAGCCCGAGCGGCGGGACGTGGCCGGAGGACTCGACGGCGACGACGTCGCCTCCGCGCAGCAGCAGCGGGTGGGCGTGGCCGCAGTTGACGACCTCCATGCGGCCCGGGCGGGGGTGCCCGACGACGACCGCGGTGACGAAGTCGTCCGGGCCGAGGTTGCGGGCCAGACTGCGCTCGATCCGGTCGACGACGTCGAGCAGATCGGGCTCGTCGTACGCCGCCTCGCGGAACACGCCCAGCACCAGGGCTGCGGTGCTCACCGCCGGCAGTCCCTTGCCGCGGACGTCGCCCACGATCAGCCGCACCCCGTAGGGCGTGGGCACCAGGGCGTACAGGTCGCCGCCGATCCGGGCCTCCGCCGCGGCCGCGCTGTAGCGCACGGCGACCTGGAAGGGGCCGACCGTCTCCGGGACGGGCAGCAGCAGCGCCTGCTGCGCGGCCTCGGCGACCGAGCGGACGGCCGCGAGCACGCGTTCGCGGCGCTTGCGGAGCGCCGCGCCCAACCCGCTCGCCACGGTGACCGCGGTCAGCGCGCCCAGCACGATGGCCAGCTTGTCGCCGGGCGTGTCGTTGTAGGCGCCGAGGACGGCGGCCATCGCCACGGCGAGCACACCGGCTCGCAGCACGCGCCCGGGGCCTCCGACGGCCGCGGCGAGCGCCGGGCCGACGGCGAGCAGCGGCAGCCAGTCCGGGCCGCTGCCGCTGCCGCTGACGAAGGCGACGAGGGCCACCGCGCAGATGATCAGAAAGGGCGTTCCCGAGGCGGCGTGCCACGCCGGCCGGCCGCCGCGCCGCTGGTCCGGGGCTTGACTCATGTTCGTCCGCAATCCCTGCCTGTGTGAGGCGTCACACCACTGCCGTCCGTTTCGACCAGTTAATGGGTGTATGCGGCCCGGCCGCAAGGGCGGGGATTTCAGATAGTGAGCGACAGCCCCCGGGTCACGCGGCTCGCCGTCGCGAGCAGCTTGGCGCGCACCTCGTCGCGCGCGGCGACCCGGTCCGCGCGGAGCGAGACACCGAGCGAGCCCAGGGTGCCGCCGCTGTAGACGGGCACCGCGACGCAGACGGTGCCGAGGGCGTACTCCTCCAGGTCCATGACGGCGGGCGGGGCCGGTACGTCCTCGAGCCGCCGCAGCAGTTCGGTGCGGCGGGTGATCGTGCGCGGGGTCAGATCGGCCAGCGGGTGGCGGGAGAGGTAGTCCTCGCGGGACTCCTCGTCCAGCTCGCGCAGCACGCACTTGCCGAGCGCGGTGGCGTGTCCCGCGTCGTCGAAGCCCACCCAGAGGTCGACCCGCGGGGTGCGGGGCCCGTCGACGATGTCCGCCACCCGGATCTCGCCGTCCTCGTAGAAGGTCAGATAGGCGGCGGCCGACAGGTCGTCCCGCAGCGCGGCCAGCGCCGGCCGGACGCGGCTGAGCGGCATCTGCGGACGGCTGGCGGCATGCAGGGCCTCGAGCTTCTCGCCGAGGGCGAAGCAGCCGTCGTCGAGCTTGCGCACATAGCCGTCGTGGGTGAGGGTCCGCAGCAGGTGGTAGGCGGTGGCGAGCGGCAGTTCCGTCTCGCGCGCCAGCTGCTTCGCCGGCGCGCCGGACTCGTGTGCGCCCACCGCCTCCAGCAGGCGGAAGGCCCGCTGGACGGACGTGATGAGCGTCGGCCCGCCCTGAGCAGCCATGCCTCCAGCCTGCGCCCCCCGCGGGGCCCGGGCAAGCGCCGGGGAACAGCGGGATCGTCCTCGACGGCGGCATCCGGCCGGTCGCGCCCTGGCCCGGCCCGCCCGGCGCGCGGCCCGCCCCTCGGCCCGGAGACGGCCTTCGGACAGGGCGGCGTCACCGCCACCCCCGTCCGGGCAGGACATCGAGACCGCCACCCTCGACCTCGAGGCACCCCCCGCACCCGCCGCGGCGATGAGTTCCGGGGGCCCGCTCCGTCATCAAGGGTGAGGGCGACACCACCGGAGGCATTCGATGATCGACAAGCAGTTCACCGCCGTGTTGCGGAAGAGCCCGGCCAAGGGCGGCTGGACCTACGTCGTGTGGCCCGAGGCCGCGGAGTTCTTCGGCACCCGCGGGCTGGTCAAGGTACGGGGCACGATCGACGGGCAGCCGTTCCGCAGTTCGTTCATGGCCCTGGGCGACGGCACCCACAAGCTTCCGGTGAACGCCGGGATCCGCAGGGCGATCGGCAAGGGCGAGGGGGACACCGTCACCGTGCGCCTGGAGGAACGGCTGGACCGCTGAGGGGCGTGCGGCCCGTTCAGCCCGTCTCCGCCAGGGCGCGCACCGTGCCGGCCAGGGACCGCCAGGCCAGGGCCGAGTCAGGCGTGGCGGCGTGCGGGGAGCGGAAGTCGCCGAGGAAGGCGGCGACGTCCGCCAACCGCCAGCGCAGTCCGTGGAGGGCGAGGGCTTCGGGATCCGGGCGGCGGCCGGCCGCGTCCTGGTAGCGGTCGAGGTCCTCGGGCCCGGTGGCGACCAGCCACAGATCACGCTCGGGCAGGGCGAGTCCCACGGTGTCCCAGTCGACCAGCGCGTACCCCGCGCCTTGGCGCAGCAGGTTGCCGGGGTGCGGCTCGCCGTGGGTGACGACGCGTGCGCTTCCCGCGCCCTCGAGGGCGCCGGCCCGCCGGTCGAACTCGTCGAGCCGCCGGCGGAGCACCGCGGCGTGCTCCCTCGTCAGCTCCCTGGCCCGCCCGGCGTACGGGCCCCCGAGCCAGGGGTCGCGCAGCCCTGCGAGTGCCGACTCCAGGGCGGCGCGCCCGGGGAGCGCGAGCCGCACGCGTGGGGTGGGCTGCGGAGGAGGCGTCCGGTGGAGCAGGGCCAGGGTGTCCAGCACGGCGCCGCGTTCGCGCGCGCCCAGGCGGTCGCCGAAACGCCCGGCGACGCCGTCCGCGTGGGGGAAGACGCTCACCCCATACCGCGCGCCGACGCGGTGCACCGTACCGCCGCCCACGGCGGGGACGGGCGCGACCACGAAGTCCCGTCCCGCGCGCTCCCGCAGGGCGAGGGCGGTGTCCATGGCCCGGCTCAGTCCCTCGAAGGCGGCGTCGGCGCCCGCGCCGCAGTGGCTCTTGTGCGCCAGGTCGGCAACGGTGACGAACCACCGCCGGCCGCGGGTGTCGGCCGCCGTCCAGTGGTAGTCGCCGAAGCCCACTGGTTCGTATGTCCATGACGCCACGTCGATCCCCCACGTGCGCAGCGCGGCACCCAGCTCCGGCTCGCCGATCCCTTCGGGCCGTCCTCTCATACGGCGACCCTACGAAGCGGCTTCCGCCCGGGTCCAGGGCGGGGCGGCGGCCGGGGGAAGGCGCATGCGGCATAGAGTGCTGATCATCCGTCCCCCCGGAAGGATCGACGTGCATGTATGACGCACTCCTCGCCGAGACCGTGACCGTCACCGGCCACGGCGGCGACCTGATCGAGGCGTACTCCGCCCGCCCCATGGCCCCCGGTCCCCTCGGCGGCGTCGTGGTGATCCACCACATGCCCGGCTACGACGACCCCACCAAGGAGATCACCCGGCGGTTCGCCGCGGAGGGCTTCGCGGCCGTCTGCCCGAACCTTTACAGCCGTGAGGCGCCCGGCGCCTCGCCGGACGACGCGGCCGCGGCGGCACGCGCGCGGGGCGGCGTGCCCGACGAGCGGTTCCTGGGGGACGCCGCGGGCGCCGCCGCGTACCTACGGGGCCTGCCGTCGTCCAACGGCAAGGTCGGCGTGATCGGTTACTGCTCCGGCGGGCGCCAGGCCTTCCTCGCCCTGGCCTCGCTGGACGTGCAGGCCGGCGTGGACTGCTACGGCGCCTTCGTCGCGGGCCGGCCGCCGGAGGGCTTCCCGCTCCAGGTCGAGCCCGTCGTCCACCTGACGAAGGACCTGCACGGCCCGCTGCTGGGGCTGTTCGGCGCGGAGGACAGCTACCCCTCCCCCGAGCACGTCGCCGAACTGGAGGCCGAGCTCAAGGCGCAGGGCAAGCCGTACAAGTTCCACACCTACGAGAACGCCGGCCACGCCTTCTTCGCCGTGAACCGTCCGAGCTACCGCAACGAGGCGGCGGTCGACGGCTGGTCGAAGGTCCTGGCCTTCTTCAGGGAGCACCTCTGATGTGCACGTACCTCACCGAGAAGATCCGCATCGACGGCAGCGGCAAGGGCGCCCAGGGCTACTTCGGGCTGACCGAGGCCATGGTCTACGTCGACCACCCGCAGCACGCGCCGTACGAGCACACCGTCAACATCGACTTCCTCAACCCGGCGCTGGGGGCCTCGGCCCGGGTCGCCGTCGAGCTCACCGAGGAGGCGGCACTGGCCCTGGTCGACGCGATCCGCTCCGCGCTGGCGGCGGCCCCGCCGGGGCTGGCCTCCTCCGGGCAGGCCGCGCCGGCGGCGCACTGACGGAGCGGGCCGTCACCCCGGGACCGTGACCTGGATCAGGGCGTGCGTGCCGCTGGTGCGCCACGCGGTGCCGCCGGCGTCCAGCCGGGCCACGGTCTCGGGGGCGAGCCCCGCGACGGTGTCGGACTTGAGGGTGCGCAGGGTGGCGACCGGCCCCGGGAACCAGGCGGTGACGTCCGCGAACGGCACGGTCGCGGGCCAGAGCCGGTCGTCCACCAGGCGCCGGTAGTTGAGGTCGCCCTTCATCACCGTCAGCCGCGCGGCGGCGAAACGTTCCCGCAGGTCGTCCGGCATGTCGCGGTAGCCGAGCGGCGCGCACGCGAAGGGGTGCGCGGTCAGCGTGAGCCGCCCCTCGCGCAGCGCGGCGAGCAGCCGTCCGCCGATGCGGGCCGCCTCACCGGGGGCGGCGGTCATCCGGCGCAGGCAGGACAGGACGTCCTGGGTGGTGGCGTCGGAGACGTAGTAGGGGCGGGGTTTGACGAGCAGGTCGACCTCGCGGGCGCGTCCGCTCGCGAGGAGGTCGTCGACGAGGGCGAGGTCGGCCAGGATCTCGCGGGCGCTGTTGTCGGTGACCACGACGACCGTGCCGCCGTCCAGCAGGGACCACAGCCGCACCGACTCGTCGGCGACGAACGTCCCGGAGGCCTCGGGGGCGGCCGCCTCGGCCACCATGGTGAAGCCGAGGTCCGCCTGGTTGCCCCACACCGCGGCCGCGAGCAGGACGTGTTCGCGGTCGTCGGGGGCGAGCCCGGGCAGCTCGTCGAGGGCGGCGAGGTCGGCGGCGAAGCCGGGACCGTCCAGTTCGGCGTCCTTGAACGGCGCGAACAGGTCGACACCGTGCCACGCCCCGGGGGCGAGGTAGCCGGCGGGGTCGAGCAGCCGGCGGTAGAAGTACGACTCCGACCACAAGAAGGGCAGTTCGGCCCACGGCCGCCCGAAACGCCCTTCGCCCCACTCCTCCCACGCCGCCCGGTCCGGCGCGTCCCGCGGCAGCCCGGCGACCGTGCCGGAGCGCGACTCCTCCAGCAGCGCCGCGAAGGCCCGGCGGCGCTCCGGCCCGTACGGGACGGCGTCCAGGATGCGGCTGACCAGCACGGGGTGCCGGTCCTGGAAGACGCTCCGGGCGAAGGACCCGGGCTCGTCACAGGTGATCGGCGGTGCCGGCGGGAGCGCGGAGCCGGGGAGGCCTTCGGGGTGTCCACCCATACGGCGTCGTCCTCCAGCGGTCGGGGGCGGGGGCAGCGTCCGCGGGCATTCTCACAGGAAGCGGAGGAGAAGTGGGGCACCCAGGCCGTACGCGGGCGCGCGGCACGCGCGGTTCCCCTGCGGCGCTGTGTGGGGCACTCTGTCCGCGGCGGGGAGACGGGGAGCGACGGGGAGGGCCCATGGCCATGGTGCGTGAGGTGGGGGCGGACGGCGGCGCGCCGCCGGCGACGGTGGCGCTCGTGGAGGCGGGGCCGCGGGTGACGGACGTCGTGCCCGTGCTGGGCCGGCTGACGGGACGGGGCGAGGAGCACTGCCGGATCCTCACGGGCCGGGTGCCGGTGGCGGTACTGCGCGACGTGCCGCAGGAGCATGCCGAGGCGGCCGTCGCCGCACTGCGCGCCGCCGGGGCCACCGCGGAGATCGGGTGGCCCGGCGGGTCCTCCGGCCTCGCCGGGGCCGGAAGTCCGGCAGGGGCCGGAAGTCCCGTGCGGGTGTCGGACCTCGACCGGGCCCTCACGCAGGGACGGGAGCGGCCGCTGCCGCCCGAGGTCGAACGGCTGCTGCGGGACGTCGGCGCTCCGCCGCGGCTCGCGGCCCACCTGCGGCTCGTGCACGACGTGGCCTGCGAACTGGTGGAGTGGGTCCGTCAGTACAGCCCGGACCTGGTCGTCGACCGCGAGGCCGTGCTCTTCGGCGCGGCCACCCACGACATCGGAAAGGCGCTGCACGTGGCCGAGTTGTCGGGGCCGGGCAGCGCCCACGAGGGGGCGGGCCGCGCGCTGCTGCTGGCGCGGGGCGTCGCGCCGCGCCTGGCGCGCTTCGCGGCCACGCACGGGTCGTGGACGGACGGGGCCGTCACCATGGAGGACCTGCTGGTGAGCGTGGCCGACAAGGTCTGGAAGGGCAGACGCGTCACGGAACTGGAGGACCTGGTCGTCGACCGGCTGGCCGGGGCGACCGGCGACGAGCGCTGGGAGGTGTTCCTGGCGCTGGACGGATTCCTCGGCGAGGTCGCCGCCGACGCCGACCGGCGCCTGGCCTTCCACACGGCGTTCCCCGTGGCCCGGGGCGTGGGGAGCCCCGCCGCCCTGGGGCCCGGACCGGGCGGCTTCTGAAGGGCGGACGCGGCGGCGGCGCGGTCAGCAGTCAGCACGGTTCAGCGCGGTCAGCGGAGGTGCCGCGCGAAGAAGACGGCCGCCTCCCCGCCGACGCGGTGGCGGACCGCCGGGTCGGCGGGCTCCGGCCCGGGGAAGTCGTCGTGGCGGACATGCGCACCGGCGCAGCGGCCGCTCGCTGTGGGGATGCGCTGCACGTAGGGCCTGGTGTCGGCCTCGTACGGGTTGACCGTGTCCGCACCGCCCCAGCGGATGCCCCCGGGCACCCGGACCGCCGCCAGGATCCCCGGCGTGACAAATCCGCCCACGCCGGGGGCCACTTGGAAGACCGCCCGCACCCGTGCGTCCGAGAGATCCGCCCCCGCGCCGTCGATCGCCCGCCGTACCGAGAGGTCGTCGGGGTATTTCTTGCGGTACGCCTCGAGCACCCCGGGGAACTCGGGGATGTCCGGCAGCGGTACGTCGCCCGACAGCACGGCCCACAGCACGTCGGTGTCGAGGCGGGCCTCGGCGAGCGCCACGTCGTTCCCGGGCGAGTGCGTCGAGGGCGAAGGAGACGTCCCGCGGCCGCTCCCACTCGGGGAGGAAGCCCTCCGGCTCGTATCCGTCAACGGAGTCGTTGCCGTGGTGGTCCAGGGCCAGTACCCGAAGACCCGCCTCGCGCAGCGGACGCACCAGCCACTCCATGTCGCCGCCCGAGCCTCCGGTGCCGTGCGAGACGACGACCAGCGGGGCGGGCCCGGCCGGCGGTGCGTCCGGCTCCCACCGGTGGATCCGCACCGCGCGCGGACGGGCCGGCTCCCCCCAGTCGGGGCGGGACTCGTCGTACAGGACGCAGCGGCTGTTCGGGCCCGGAGATCGCCATGACGCCGTCGTAGGGAGCCGGCCCGGCCGGGTGGCCTCGCGGCCTCGTGGCGTCAAGCCGCCGGGGCGGGCGGAGTCAGGTCGTGCAGCAGGAAGTGGACTTGTGTGTCCTCGACCGTGTCCGCCCACAGCCCCTCGGCGTCGAGAACGGAGGCGGCGACCAGGCGGGCCTCCGCGACCAGCCCGGGGTGGGCGTCGAAGCCGGGCCATGGCAGGACCGGGAAGCCGTTGGCCTCGCCGAACCGCCGTACGCGGTCCATGTCCCCGACGGCGGCCGGGGGCAGCGAGTCGTTCGCCCAGGACCAGAGCCAGGTGCCCTGGGTGAGACTGACGCTGCCGATCATCGTGATCCGGCCGGTGAGGAAAACCTCCCCGCCGCGCGACCAGGCGATGCGGGCGTCATCCAGCGTCCATTCGTGCCGCACGTCACCCGAGAGCCCGAAGCGCTCGACCATGAGTGCCTGCCGGGTGCGCGCTCGCTCGCGCGCCGCCAGGACGGCCTCCTCCCAGGCGGCATGGTCGTGCTGCGTCATGGGCCCTCGCCTCCGGGGTCGGTTTCCCTGCGGATCCTTTCACCGGGCCCAAGGCGCTCCGGCGGCGGGTCCTTTCGGCCGTTCGGGTATCCGCCGCGAATCGGGCGGCATCGGCTCTTGCACATCGGGTAGGCGCGGCATCACGGCATTGTCCGTGACACCCCCGAACGCTTCCTCCGGAAGGAGTCGAGACGATGGGCTGGTGGCGAAGCGCCGCTTGCGCACAAGAGGATCCGGAACTGTTCTTCCCGGTCGGCTCGTCGGGCCCGGGTGCGGGGCAGGAGGCCCGCGCCAAGGCGGTCTGCGAGAGGTGCCCGGTGGTGGGCGACTGCCTTGACTGGGCACTCGCCACCGGGCAGTCCGCGGGTATTTGGGGCGGCACGTCCGAGGAGGAGCGCCGCGCTATTCGCCGCCGCTCCGCCCGCACCAGGTGAGCGCCCCGCGGACCCGGTCACGGTGTGACGGGGCGGGGGTCGGTGCCTGCGGGCGCCGACGGCGAAGACCTCGGGCTCTCCCCGCGGCCCGGCACCCGGGGCCCGGACCCCACCTCGACGGCGGCCCCTCGCCTGTCCGGCAGGGGCCGCCGAGGTGCGCTCGCGGGCGCCGCACCCGCCGTCGTCGCTGATCCGGCGCCGGGACCGGATCAGCGACGACGGCGGGTGCGGCGCCGACGGGCCGTGCCCGGGAGGCGTACGGCCACGACCAGCGTGACGAGCCACGTCACAACAAAGGCGCAGACGACGGCCAGCAGGGTCGTCACGGTCGCGGCGATCAGCAGCCCCAGGCACACGATCGCCAGCAGCGCCAGCAGCAGGGCGCGTGGCCGCCGCAACAGGTCGGCCGGGCCCGGGTGTGCGTCCGGCTCCGGGTCCAGCCGCATGGTGCGCAACTGACGTTCGAGCACGTCGTCGTCGCGCATCAGGTCCTCGATCTCCGCCAGCGCACGCCGTTCGCGCTCCGTGAGCCCCGAACCCTCCATCACCGCCCCCTCCACCACCCGCCCATGCCTGTCACTTACCCCGAATGGCGGAAGGGATGAGGGGTACCCGGTCGCGGAGTCGCAGAATGTGCCCGCGTCGTGACGGAGGGATCCCGATCATGTTGATGGCCCATCCCGTGGTTCTGCACATGCTGGTCGAGCAGTACGAGGCGCTGCGGGCGGCGGACGCCGTGACCGGTGGGAGCGACGGCCCCGAGGCGCGCCGACGGCTGGAGGACGCGGCGTACACGCTGTGCGTGGTCACCGGGACCACGGACCTGGAGGCCGCGCTCGCGGCCGCCCGCGGCAGGGTGCCGGGGGCACGGCCGGCGGACGGCGCCGTTCCCGGTTCCTGAAGTCGGCCCGCGTGAGTGGCCGACTCCCGGGTACGCGCCCCTCAGCGCAGACGGCCCGAACCGGGAGGAACGCATGACGACGAACGCCACGCCCCCCAACGATCCGGTGCCCCCGAGCCCCACACCGTCGCCCGGCCCCACGGGACCGGAGCCGGGCCCCGCACCCGGGCCCCTCCCGCCGGGCGGCCCGGACCCGCTGCCGCCGACGCCCCCGCCCCACGGGCCGGACCCCGTCCCCCCGGACCCCACGCCGCCGGGCCCCGGGCCCGAACCGGGGCCGCTCCCGTCACCGGGACCCGCTCCGCAGCCCGCGACCTGAGGAAGACGAACCGCGGCCGCGGAAGACGCACGGCCCCGTCCGCCACGGCGAGCACGACCGGCCCGCAACGCTGAGGTTCGGGTCAGCCCCCGCATGTCGTGGCGGACCGTGGGCTCGACACATCAGCATCGCGCCCGACGGCGGCAGGTGCGGCCTCGCCAACCGGCGGCGAGCCCGTGACGTGGAGCTTCGTCGAGTCACGCCCGACATCGTCGCGCCAGGTCGTGGACGGTCCGGTCGCCATGCGTGAAGGCCACCTTCGGACCCGCGACATGCGCCCGTCCCCGATCCGCTGCGTCGATGCCCGGCCCGAGCCACGTCGGTTTTCCGACGTCGACACGCATTCGACTGCTTCACTGGTGGCGTGGAACTCGTCGAGGGACCGGTCAAGTGGGACCCGCAGCACCACGCCGTCGGCACGAAGTCCCACGATCGGCGGTGCGCCTGGGGCTCCCCGTGTCCAAGGGATGCGTGCTGGAGCGTGCTTGTGAAGGACAAGGGTGGCGAGAGTCGGTGGGCTGTCTGTGAAGAGCACCGCGCTTCGTCGGCCGTCCTGAACTCCTCGCCTCCCGTTTGTTCATGTTCGCCCGCCGAGGCTGAGGCTCGGCCGACAGGTGACTTGTAAGTTCGGGCCAGGCTCCATTGGTTGACGCGCCCACAGCCCCCCGGGCAGGTCAGCACAGTTCAGCTCGGTCGGGTGATCGACTGAACGGCCTCTTCGTCCCGAAGCCATGGGACCGGCTTCGTGACCTGCGGCCAAACCATTGACGGCCGCGTGCCGCACGGCCGGCGTGGCGTCGTCCAGAAAGGCGGCGACTGCCTGGAAGAAGAGCGGCCGCAAAGCCCGTACCGCCTCGATCTCCGGCGAGACCTCGCCCCGCCTCCGTAGCTTGGCGTACAACTCGTCATCGGTGTCGTAGACCAGTGAAGCCAGCCATTCGAGCAGTTCCACACGGAGCAGGCTGCGGCGTTCCCCTCTGACCGGGCCGTCCCAGGAAAGTAAGTCCCTTCAACCTCGGTACTTGGCTCGGGAATGATCGCGGCAATGAACAACGCCGCAGGGACCGTGGCCCGGGAGACGCCATTTGAATCGCGTAGGCAATTGAGATCCTTGTCCACGACGCGCGCGTGGACGACGGGATCGGTAGCGTCACCGGCACATGCTACGGAGGGCCATCAGATGTGGCTAAGGCGCTTGCCGTCGAGGCCACTTCTCCGCCAAATCCCGCCGATACTCCACCACCCTCGGCGCCCTGCGCCAGGAACGCGCCGATTCCCGCGCCGCCCAGGAGCGCGACGTCCTCGGCCTGGACGACATCGGGCCGGCCAAGCGCCGGCCTCCGGGTGATCCGGCTGCACGATGCCCGGCACGGCTGTCCCACGCTGCTGACCGCAGTCGGCGTCACGCCTCGCGTCGTAATGGAGATCCTCGGGCACTCTCAGATCGCCGTCACGATGAACGTGTACACGCACGTCGTGCAGAACACTCAACGTGAGGCCGTCAGACACATGGACCGGCCGCTCCGGAGGCGTCCCGGCCGTGAGTGAGCGTGGCCGTTGATGTCGGATCCGGGAGTCAAAAACCCCCAGCCATGACCGGCTCGGGGTCTTCTCACTGGTGGGCGTGGACGGTTTCGAACCGTCGGCATCTGCCCTGTAGGTGCAGTCAAGTCGGCCTGCGATCGGGGCAGACACCACTACGTCGACTCCAGAATGCGGTCGAGGGTACGGCGCCCCATTGCGCTCATCGTCGGATTGCTCTCGACGTAGTACCAGACAAGACCCATCGCCTGTTCGAAGGCCCATGCCTTGCCCCGCTCCCACTCCAGATCGTCGCAGGCCAGTGTCCGCCGGAGCACTTCCCGTGGGCCCGGTTGCAACAGGTGCCAGGCGCTGACCAGATCCAGCGCCGGGTCGGCCGGGCCGAAGCCGCCGGTGTCGAGTACGCCGCTGAGCCGGTCTCCCGCGACCAGTACGTTGCCGGGGATCAGGTCACCGTGGCTCATCACATCGGCAGCCGTGCGTGGCAACTCCCTTAGCCGACTCCACACTAGGCGCAGCCGGGGTACGTCGAGCAGGTCCTCGCTCTCCTCGAAGCACTTCGCCATCCAGTCGTCGTGGTGAGCGAGAACGCCGCCACGGTTGTCGCCGTCGAAACGCCGCCCCCGCGTCTCGGCGGCCCGCAGGGCCGCGATGAAGGCCGCGAGGTCCTCGGCGAATGCGTCCGACCCACTGGGGTCGGCGTCGAAGGCGACCGTTCCCGGCAGCCACGTCTGGACCGACCACGGCATGGGGCAACCGGCTCCGGGCTTTCCCAGGGCGACGGGTTCCGGAACGGGGAACCGGGACACCTGCGCCAGCTCCGCGCTCGCCTGGGCTTCCCGTTCCAGGACCGTGAGCGCCTCCGCCGCATCGGTCAGACGCAGCGGGAACCTCGCGGAGAGGTCGTCCCCGATGCGGAAGATGGCGTTGACCGTCCCGGTCGACGACTGGAGTCGGATCGCCTTGCCGCTCCACTGAGGGAACTGCTCCCGGATCAGGGCCGCAACGATGTCGGTGGTGACGTCGACTTGGTCGTCGTGCATGGTCATTCTCGCGGGGCCTCTCCGAGTCCGAGGTGAACAGTCCCGTGCGAAGCGCCGCCGGCAGGCCGGATCGACGGAGACGACAGCCAGTATTCATGCGCCGCGGTCTGGATCAACTGAAATTTTCGGGTACCCAGGCGTCTCACCCGTTCCGGCCGGCCCCAGGCCACAGTCGCGGCTTAGGAGGGTCCTCGGGCACTCCCCGGTCATCTCGGCTGCGGCACGTGCAACTGGAAACGGCGTCAAGGCGTCCTGCCAGATCATGAGCCGAGCCGAGTCGCGGTCGTATGCATGGATTCCCTGGGTCAGTGCAACCGTCTTCGGGATGTTCGCGGGCTACGGAGCCTGGCTGCCGGCCTTCAGCGCGCGGGGCGTACTGCGATGCCGGGATGGGGGCCGGCGACAGGTTCGGGTTCTGGTACGTCGAGCTACCCGAGCACGTAGTCGGCTACGGACTGTGTGCACTCGTCCTGCACGGCGCCGCCTGGTTGCCGACCTTCCGTGTGCCGACCGCACTACGGGTGTGTGCGTCGATGGTGCTGGTCACGACGACCCTGACCTTCCTGGCCTGGTGGTACTTCAGGACAGAGGGAACGCTCGACGGCACTTTCAGCGATTCCGGGCTGTGCCCGCCCAGCAACATCCCGCCGTGGTGGCCCGGCTGGATCCCCGCCTGACCCGTGTCGCCCACGCGGCAACACGATGGGCTGGCCCGTAGGTGATCTCCACGCCGCTTACGATCAGAGGCCGCCCTCCTCCGTTCCCGGCGATCCTGCGAGGCCACCGTACGTGCACACCCCTGCCGACCACCTCGAACTGGCGCGGACCGAGAGCGACTGTTTCGTCCTGCGTCGACTTGCGCGCTGTCCTTACCCCTTTGTCTGGCAGGCCCTGGCGGCCAGTCCCCACACGGCGCCCGACACCTTGGCGGAGCTGAGCGCGGCCCGAGACAGCGCTTGGAACGACAACAGGCTCCTGTGTCTGCTGGCGGGCCATCCCAGCGCCGACAGCGCGGTCCTGCGAGCCGTCCACGCTGCCGTGGCGGCGAAGCTCGCCGAGGGCGAACGACCGTATGCCGCCGTGCTCACGCTTGCAGGACGTACGGAGATCGAGGCGGAAGAGGTGCGCCGACTCGGGACCTTCCGAGGGGATTCCTCTCGCCTGCGCGGCCGGCTCGACCGCGCCTCGGCGCCGCGGATGACCCGTTGCCCACGTGCGTCGATCCGGAGGTGACGATCCCGGTATTCGGCGGGGCCCGTACGCTGACCGCTCGGGCCGCCGCCCTGCCTGACGGCGCCCGGACACGAGAGGCGGAGGAACGATGGAGCTGCTCCGGTCCGACGACGCGGGCGGGCCGCACGGTGGAGACGCGACGTACGCCGGCGCGGTCGCGGCCTGGCCCGTGACGGCACGGGAGGTCGCCCTGTGGTGCGGGCGGCACGAGCACCCGCTGGCGGGCGCGGTGGTCGCGGGCTGGCGCGACGCGGAGGACGTCGAGGCGTACCTGCTGTACGACGGACCCGAACTCGTCGGCTACGGCGAACTCTGGCTGGACGCCGAGGAGGACGAGGTCGAACTGGCCCGCGTCATCGTCGCGCCCTCGGTCCGCGGGCGCGGCCTCGGGCGGCGTCTGGTCGCCGGGCTGACCGCGCGGGCCCGGCTCACCGGCCTGGCGGAGGTCTTCCTGCGCGTGCACCCCGACAACGACGCCGCGCTGCGCTGCTACCTGGGGGCGGGCTTCGCCCCGGTCCCCGCGGAGCAGGCGGCCGAGTGGAACGTGCCCCAGCCGGTCGCGTACCTCTGGCTGCGGCACGGGAACTGACACAGCGCCACCGAGGGCCGAGGGCACACAGCGGTGCGCGCCGTCGACCACTCCGACGCGATGCATTGACATGTCCGCCTCACACGCCGAGGCTTGAGAGCGCTCTCACGCACTTTTCCGCCACCCCCGGCGTCCCTCCACCCCCCACACGAGGAGGAAGCGCGTGCACTTCCGACGCATCCCCGTCGCGGCCCTGCTGACCGCTCTGCTGATGACGGTCGGCCTCACCGTCCTCGGCACCTGGTCCCCCCGCGCCGAGGCCGCCGTCCCCGCCACCATCCCGCTGACGTTCACCAACAACTCCGGCCGCGACGAACCCGTCTACCTCTACGACCTTGGCACGGAACTCGCCACGGGCCGCCAGGGCTGGGCCGACGCGAGCGGCACCTTCCACCCCTGGCCGGCCGGCGGCAACCCGCCGACCCCGGCGCCGGACGCCTCGATCCCCGGCCCCGCCAACGGCAGGTCCGTCACCATCCGCATCCCCAGGTTCTCCGGCCGCATCTACTTCTCCTACGGCCGGAAACTGGACTTCAGGCTGACCACGGGGGGCCTGGTGCAGCCCGCGGTGCAGAACCCCTCCGACCCCAACCGGGACATCCTCTTCAACTGGTCCGAGTACACGCTGAACGACTCCGGACTGTGGATCAACAGCACCCAGGTGGACATGTTCTCCGCCCCGTACGCCGTCGGCCTCAAGCGCGCCGACGGCAGCACCACGACCACCGGGCACCTCGTGCCGGGCGGCTGGAACGGCTTCTTCGCCGCCCTGCGCGGCCGGACGGGCGGCTGGGCGGACCTCGTGCAGACCCGCTCCGACGGGACGGTGCTCCGCGCGCTCTCCCCCGGCCACGGGACCGAGACGGGCGCGCTCCCGCGCACCGTCATGGACGACTACGTCAACCGCGTCTGGCAGAAGTACTCCGCGGCGACGCTGACGGTGACGCCTTTCGGCGACCGGCCCGGCACGAAGTACTACGGGCGGGTCGCCGACGGCGTCATGCGCTTCACCGACGCCTCGGGGTCCGTCGTCACCTCGTTCCAGAAGCCGGACGCGGACAGCGTCTTCGGCTGCCACAAGTTGCTGGACGCGCCCAACGACCTGGTGCGCGGGCCGATTTCGCGCACGCTGTGCGCCGGCTTCAACCGCTCGACCCTGCTCACCAACCCGGCGCAGCCGGACACCAGCGCGGCCGGCTTCTACCAGGACCCCGTGACGAACCACTACGCCCGCGAGATCCACGCGCGGATGGCCGACGGGAAGGCGTACGCGTTCGCCTTCGACGACGTCGGCCACCACGAGTCCCTGGTCAACGACGCCGACCCGCAACAGGCGTACATCACGCTGGATCCGCTCGACTAGCGTCGAGGACCACGTCGCCCGTGTGCCCGTGCCTTCCGCCGGCGCGGGCGCGGCGGGCGACGTGGTCCCCCTGCTCCGGCCCGGCGAGCCGGACCGGTGCTTGCAGATCCTCCGGCGCCTGCGTCATCCTCGCCGGATCAAGAGTGGCTCCGCGCACCGGCCTTGACCGGGGCGATGACGCGGGTTGCCGGAACTCCCCTGCTCGGGCGATCCGTCCTGTTACGGTCTGCTCATGGGTGCTCAACTGCACGTGATGGTTCCTGACGACCTCTGGCAGTACCTCGACGCGGCCGACTTCGACTCGGTCGATTCGTTCCGAGGGGCCGATCAGTGGGCCGACGCCGCTCACGCCGTTGTCGCCGTGGCCGACGGAGGGCTCGGCATGGGGGCGAATCTCGTCACCGTGATCCTGGGGCGGGATGCCATCGCCTCGTTTCTCGAGCAGGTAGAGCGATGGATCGGCCGCCGGCGCGGGGCGGAAGGAGCCGCCGGCGCCGCCGCGGTGAGCCTGACCCTGCGCACCGGCGACGGAGAGACGACCGTGGCCATCACGAGCACGGGGACGGCCGAGGTCGACGCCGAGACGCTGGCCCGGCTGCTGAACTCGGCGATGAACGGAGACCAAGGTCGGGGGCAGGCTGGATGAAGCTCTTCGGCCGGTCCGAGGCCTCGCGCTACCGGGTCGCGGCTCAGGCCTACAAGAGTATTCAGGACCGCTTCAACGCTGTCGGACAGGACAGCGGGCGCCTGGAAAGCGTCCGCGACGACGTCTGGGAGTTGCAGCGGAAGCTGTCCCAGGACCTTGCCCAGGGTCGTACCTCGGTGGCGGGCCCGCTCTTCTCCGCCGCCCGCCTGTCATTCCTGATCGAGTTCAGCACAGGCGCGGACTGGAGTCGCGCGACCACGTCCGGACTCGCGTTCTCGACCGCGTGCTGCGTCATCGACGTGTCGCGAAGCCAGGACGACGAGCCCATGCCCGAGGGCCTCCTGCGCGAAATGCAGCGCATGGCGCCGACGTCGGCTTACGCGGCGCACCGATGCGGGGTGCCCCTCGCCGGCGTCATGGCCGCGGAGGCGATCACCTCCCTGTCACTGGGCGACCGGATGGTGGCCCGCGAGAGTACGGCCACCGTCACCGACAACGGCCTGGCCGCACTCCAACGGCAACTGACCGGCATGCAGAGGACGGCCGCACGGGAGATGCGGGCGACACGCTCCATGGCGAAGCGCTCCCCGCATGTCGGCCTCAGCCTCCAGGAAGCCGTGAATCAGCAGTTCCTGACGGACCTCGCGACGCTGACCACAGCCGAGGGCACCCACAGACTGGCCATGTCGCCCAACGCCCTCGCATCCGCGCGAGCAGCCCTCTCCAGCGGGCGGACCCTCGTCTACATCGCACCCGCGCCGCGCAGCGCGGCAGCGCTTCGGATCAACTCCCCCGAGTCCGAACGCGAGATGTGCGAGAGCATCGAACTTCCCGCACTTGATTTCGGCTCCGTGCGCACGTTGGTCGAGCAGGTCCGGGACGGCTACGGGGCCGCCCAACGCGGTGAACTCGGCAAGAAGGGTCTGGCCAGGCTCATACGGACCGCCCTCGACACGGTGACCTCGGCATTCTGGGACCCCCTGCTGACCGAGTGGCCCGAACTGCGGGACATTCCCCTTGCCTTGGCCCCCCTGGCGGAGTCCGCCCTGCTCCCCTTCTACACGGCCCTTGTGGGCGGGACGCCGGCCTGCTCGGTGCTGGACGTGACCATGGTGCCTTCCGGGCGCGCCCTCTTCCTGTCCGCAGGTTGGCAGCCGCAGGCCGGGAGTGTCCTTGTCGCCGCCGATCCGTGGGTGGACGGAGGCGGCCTCCGGTCGATCCCCCGGACCGTTCCCGAGGCGCGGGCGGTCGCGGCAGTGCACGGCGTGGAGCCGAGGATCCTCCGGGAGCAGGTGCTCCACGCGCCGGAGCCTCCACCGCGTGAGGGACCGGCCGACGACCCCGACCTGCTGCGTACGACCCGCGGCACGTCCCAGGAGATACCCGCGACGAGCGAAACGGGCCCGGCACCGCCCGACATCGTGGACCGCATAGCCGAGGCGTCGGTGGTGCATCTCGCCTGCCACGGCGAACTGCGCTCCGACGACCCACTGGCTTCCTCGCTGCTCCTGGGCGGAAAGCTGCCTCTTGCGAGCGTATTGCGGAACAATCTGCGCCCAGGGGCCACCGTCGTACTGTCCGCATGTGAATTGGGGAGCATCACCGGTGACCTCCCGGACGAGCAGTTGGGTTTCCCGGCCGCACTGCTCGCCGTGGGCGCGCGTTCCGTCATCGGCGCGTTGTGGCCGGTTCCCGACACCGAGGCGACCGTGACCCTGATGACGAAGACGCATCGAGCCCTGGCCGCATCGTCCGCCACAAGAGCCCTCGGCCGGGCAATCGGCGAAGGGCACGCTCAGGGGGTACCCCCTTCGGCCTGGGCCTCCTTCGCCTGCTTCGGCGCATGACAGAGCGATGCCCGGGGCCCGGTATCGCTACCGCTATCGGTATCGGGGAGACGTGTGCGGGCGTGCCGTCCCGAACCGTCCTGGGACGGCCGTCGAGCAGGCCGGCGTTCCGCGAGGCCACCACAGGTGCACGGGCCGCTCAGGACCGATTGTCAGTGGCCCGGCCTAGGGTGAGGGCGACACTGGAACCGCGACGAGAGACTGGAAGTCCCATGACGACCCTTTCCGACCGTCCGAACACCGCGCTGCTCGTCATCGACGTCCAGAACGGGGTGGTGACCGGCTCCCACAACCGGGACGACGTCATCGCGAACATCAACACCCTGATTGGCAAGGCACGGGCCGAGGACGTGCCGGTGATCTGGGTGCAGCACTCGGACGAGGACCTCCCGAAGGGCAGCGAGAGCTGGCAGTACGTGCCGGAGCTCGTCCGCGAGGAGGCGGAGCCGCTGATCCACAAGCTCTACGGCGACTCCTTCGAGGACACCGAGTTGGAGGCGGTGCTCTCCGACCGCGGCGTGGGCCGCCTCGTCGTCACGGGCGCCCAGACGGACGCCTGCATCCGCTCGACGCTGCACGGGGGGCTCGTCCGCGGCTACGACGTGACGCTCGTCGGTGACGCGCACACCACGGAGGACCTCAGCCCGTACGGGGCGCCAAGCCCGGAGCTGGTGATCGCGCACACCAACCTGTACTGGAAGTTCCAGAGCGCTCCCGGGCGCCGCGGTGGCACCGTCGACACGGCCGAGGTCTCCTTCGCGGCGGCCGAGGAGAACTGAGCCGTCCGGAGTCGGCGACCGGTCCGCCCGGCTGTGACGGCCTCGGCCGGGCGGGACGGCGCCGGCCGGCTCCGTGGTCGGGGACGTACGTCGGCGGCCGGCCCGCCTGCGCTTCGATGAGGTGATCATCACCAGGTGGGTGTGTCGGGGTCGGGTGGTCGGAATCATCGGCATGTACAGCGCCGCACAACAGAGCGGCAATCCTTCGCCGGCGCATCTCCTCGGTATCGCGGTCGGCTTCCTGCCGCCGGGCTCTTCCTGCTCCACCGACGTCGGCAACTCGCCCAGGAACCGCCCGTGATCGGACGCCCCGCGGGCGCCGTCGCGCGGCTGCGCCTCGCCTATCTGGTCTCCGGCTGGCTCTGCACGGGCTTCGGGGCGTTCGCCCTGCTGGTCTCCGCGCTGACCGCGCTGACCTCAGGGGGCTGAAGCGACCCCCGGGAGCCGCCGGATGATCGGGTTCACACCGCGCTCCGCGGGTGGTGGGGCCGCGGATCCCGCGGGCTTCGCCATCCGGCGGATCACGGCCCGTCGAAGGTCGGTCCGGAAACTCCCGTGAGCGCGGGCACGGCGGCGGCGTGGATCGGCCCCGCCGTGCCGCGGAGCGGGGATCCGGAGCCGCCGCGCCGACCGGCGATGATCTCGGCGGCGATCGAGACGGCCGTCTCCTGCGGGGTCAGGGCGCCGATGTCGAGGCCGATCGGCGAGCTGAGGCGGGCGAGTTCGGACTCGGTCAGGCCCGCGCGCCGGAGCCGCTCGAGGCGGTCCTCGTGGGTGCGCCGGGAGCCCATCGCCCCGACGAACCCCAGGAACGGGAGCCGCAGCGCCACCTCCAGCAGCGGGACGTCGAACTTCGGGTCGTGGGTGAGGACGGCCACCATCGTGCGGGCGTCGACACGGCCCGCCGCGGACTCCGCGGCGAGGTAGCGGTGCGGCCATTCGACGACGACCTCGTGGGCGTCGGGGAAGCGGGCCGCGGTGGTGAACACGGGGCGCGCGTCGCAGACCGTGACCCGGTGGCCGAGGAGCGCGCCCTGGCGGGCGAGGGCGGAGGCGAAGTCGGTGGCGCCGAAGACCAGCAGGCGGGGCGGCGGGGCGTAGGAGCGGACGAAGACCCGCCGGTCGCCGTAGCGGCGCTGCGCGCTCGTGCCGCGGGCCAGCATCGCGCGGGCGTCCTCGGTCACGGCGTCGTCCAGTTCGGCGGAGCCGAGGCGGCCCGAGCGTTCCCCGGGGCGCACCACCATGCGGGTTCCGGCGCCGGGCCCGGCGACCACGGTGGCCACGGCGACGGCTCGGCCCGCCGCCATGTCGTCGAGGACGCCCGGCAGTTCGGGGAAGCCGGCCGGGGAGACCGGCTCGACGTGGACGTCGATGGTGCCGCCGCAGGTGAGGCCGACGGCGAAGGCGTCGTCGTCGCTGATCCCGTACTGGTGCAGCTGCGGCGTCATGGTACGGACGACCTCGCGCGCCACCTCGTACACGGCGGCTTCGACGCACCCGCCGGACACGCTCCCGGCGACCTCGCCCTCGGCGGACACGGCCATCACCGCGCCCGGGGGCCGGGGCGCGCTGCGGTAGGCGCCGACGACGGTGGCGAGTCCGAAGGTGCGTCCCGCCGCGTACCAGGCGCGGATCGGGACCTCGATGTCACGCATCGCGGGGCCTCAGACGAGCCAGACGACGAGCAGGACGACCACGACGACCGCAACGGCGGCCGGGATCGCCCGCTTGAGCACGGCGCCCCTGGCGACGCCCATGAGGTCGATCGGCTCGGGCTCGGGCGTGGGCCGCACCGGGGCGGGCGCCCGCTCGACGGCGGGCGCCGGGTCTGACGCGTCTGCTTCCGTCCCGCCCTGCGACGTCTCCTCCGCGACAGCCTCCGCGGCTCCGGCTCCGGCGTTCTCCGCTGCCGGGGCCTCGGACGGCGCCGCCGCCGGGGCCTGTACCGCTGCCAAGGCCGAGAGCTCGCTGCCGCCCTCGCCGGCCCCGGCGCCCACGCCGCCCCCGCCGACCGCGGCGGGCTCGGGCGCCCGCTCCTCGGCCAGTTGCCGCTCCAGGGCCTCCACGAACCGGCCCAGCAGCTTCCTGCTGACCTCCTCGATCATGCCCTTGCCGAACTGCGCGATCTTGCCGGTGATCGTCAGGCGGGTCTCGACCGTCACCATCGTCGCGTCGCCCTCGGGGACCAGCCGCGCGGTGATCCGCGCGTCGGCGTTGCCCTGGCCCCTGGCGTCGCGGCCGCGCGCCCGCAGCACCGCGGTGCGGCTCCCGGCGTCCTGCTCCTCGAAGGCGGCGGTGCCCTTGTACTGGACGGTCACGGGGCCGACCTTCACCTTCACGAGGCCGTTGTAGGTGTCGCCGTCCCGCCCGGTCAGCTGCGCGCCCGGCATGCACGGCGCGATCCGCTCGACGTCCGTGAGCAGTGCCCACGCCTGGTCCGGCGGCAGGCTCACTCGGAACTCGTTGGTGAAGTCCATCGAGGGCTGACCTCTCTTCCGGTCGTGACGTCATCGGCGGTCCCGGACGGGTGCCCACACCTTGGGCCTGCCGTCGCGCCCCGTCAACGCACAGTTCAGCGTTCGCTTAATACCGCCGGCATCGCGGCCGCGTCCGGCGGGTCAGCTCCAGAGCGTGACGTGCACGGGCGGCCGGAACTCCGTCAGCGGCACGCCGTTGGAGCGGGCCAGCAGGGCCTGGGTGGCGGCGGGGGTGGTGACGAACCGGCAGAGCGCGGCCGCGACCGAGGAGCGGCGGTCGGGGGCGAGCGTGCTCGCGTAGAGCATGCCGTTGACCGGCATGCCGAGGACGTCGAGGACGACGAGGTGGGAGCGCCGCAGTTCCTCGCGTACGACGTGCAGCAGGGCCAGCGTCACCCCGTCGCCCGCGGCGACGGCGTTGAGCGAGGCGGTGACGCTGGGGAAGGCGGTGGCCTTGGCGGGGTCGACGCCGATGCGGGCGAGGAAGGCGCCGGCGAGGGTGTCGGGGTCCATCCCGGCGGGGCCGAAGAGCCACGGTTCGCGGCTGAGCAGGGCGGGGACGATGCGTGACTGCTGCCGCAGGGGGTGACCGGGCGCGGCGACGACGACCAGTTGGAAGCGAAGGAAGGGCACGGACTCGATCGCCGGGTGCGGGGCGGGCGCGGGCCCGATCGTCACGTCGGCCCTGCGGTCCCTGAGCAGTTCTCCGAACACGCCGACGGGTACCGCCAGGGTGTCCGCGTCCAGTTCGGGCTGGCGCCGCCCGAAGGCCGCGAGCAGGGCGGGGAGCACCTGCTCGGCGCCGGTCTCGGTGGACGCGACCCGCAGCTGGGCGGTGCCGGCGCTGGCCTGCCGCACCCGGTGGCGGGTCTCCTCCGCGAGGCCGACGATCTCGGCGGCCCCCGCGGCGAGGCGCTGTCCGCCCGGGGTGAGGCTGATGCCGCCGCCCGCGCGGATGAAGAGGACGTCGCCCAGTTCGCGGCGGAGCGCCGCGACGGCCCCCGACACCGCGGGCTCGGTGACGCCCAGCGACTCGGCGGCGGCCTTGACCGATCCCAGTCGGGCCACAGCGACGAAGGCCCGCAACTGCGTGAGCGTCATGAGGACATTACATCTGTTCGAGCGTCAACTGTCGCAGTCCGTATTAACCATTCTCTTCAGTTGCCGTTGACCGGTCCCCTCCACGGCGCGAGTGTTCCCCCCACATGCACCCCGCAACGACCCATATCGTCCACCGTCCGGGCAGGGAAGGAGGGTGCCGTGCAGGTACCCGCTTCGTTCGAGTACCAGCGGGCGCAGAGCGTGGAGGAGGCCCTGGAACTGCTGGGGCGCTTCGGCGAGGAGGCCAGGGTCCTCGCGGGAGGGCACAGCCTGCTCCCCATGATGAAGCTGCGCCTGGCCGGGCCGGAGGTGCTCGTCGACATCAACGACCTCACCGAACTCGACCACATCGACGAGACCGGCGGCGAGCTGCGGGTGGGGGCCCTCACCCGGCACCGCACCCTGCTGGAGTCGCCGCTGGTCGGACGGCACTTCCCGATCATCCACGACGCCGAGCGGGTGATCGCCGACCCGCCGGTCCGCAACCGGGGCACCATCGGCGGCTCGCTGTGCCAGGCCGATCCGTCCGAGGACCTGTCGGCGGTGTGCGCGGCGCTGCACGCGGTGGCCGTGATCCGCGGCTCGGACGGCGAACGCAGCGTCGCCATGACCGACTTCCACCGCGGCCCGTACGAGACGGCGGTCGGCGCCGGCGAGATGCTCACCGAGGTGCGCTTCCCGGTCCGGCCGGGCTCCGGCAGCGCCTACGAGAAGCTGGAGCGCAAGGCCGGCGACTGGGCGGTGGCGGCGGCCGGGGTGGCGCTCTGCCTGGAGGACGGGCGCATGACGCACGTGGGCGTGGGTCTGGCGGCGGTCGGCGCCGGCGGGCTGCACGCGGAGGCGGTGCAGGAATTACTCGAGGGCGGTGAGCCGTCGCCGGAACTCTTCGAGGAGGCCGGGCGGGTGGCGTCGGCGAGCTGCTCGCCCGTCACCGACAGCCGCGGGCCGGCCGACTACAAGCGGCATCTGGCCGGAGAACTGACCAAGAGGGCCCTGCGGCGCGCTGTCGCCCGGGCCGCCGCCCCGGCCGCGGCCGTGAGGGAGGGATGACGGACGTGCGGATCACGGTGAACGTCAACGGCGAGGACCACACCCGCGAGGTGGAGGCCCGCCACCTGCTGGTCCGGTTCCTCCGCGACGACCTGGAGCTGACCGGGACGCACTGGGGCTGCGACACGAGCAACTGCGGCACCTGCGTGGTGCTGATGGACGGCGAGCCGGTCAAGAGCTGCACGGTCCTGGCCGCCATGGCCGAGGGCCACGAGATCCGCACCGTCGAGGGGATGGCGGACGGCGACCGGCTCGACCCGGTGCAGCAGGGCTTCATCGAGGAGCACGGGCTGCAGTGCGGCTTCTGCACCCCGGGGATGATGCTCAGCGGCCGGGCGCTGCTGGACCGCAACCCCGACCCGTCCGAGGACGAGGTCCGCGAGGCCATCTCGGGGCAGTTGTGCCGGTGCACGGGCTACCTCAACATCGTCAAGGCGATCCGGTGGGCCGCCGCCCACGAGTCCGCGGGCCGTGAGGAAGCGGGGACCCAGGCATGACCACCGTCGAGGAACCCGCCGCCCCCGCCGCCGAGGAGCGGCCGATCGGCTTCGGCCGGATGAAGCGCAAGGAGGACCCGCGCTTCGTCCGCGGCAAGGGCCGTTACGTGGACGACGTCAAGCTGCCGGGCATGCTCCACGGCGCGGTGCTGCGCAGCCCCTTCGCGCACGCCCGGATCGTGTCCATCGACACCTCCGCTGCCGAAGCGCACCCCAAGGTGAAGGCGGTCATCACCGGGGAGACGCTGGCCGGGCTCGGCCTGGCGTGGATGCCGACGCTGTCGATGGACACCCAGGCGGTGCTCGCCACCGACAAGGTGCGCTTCCAGGGCCAGGAGGTGGCCTTCGTCGTCGCCGAGGACCACTACGCGGCCCGCGACGCGATCGAGCTGATCGACGTGGACTACGAGCCGCTCGACCCCGTCGTCGACGCCCGCCGCGCCCTCGACCCCGCCGCGCCGGTCATCCGCGACGACCTGGAGGGGCGTACCGACAACCACATCTTCGACTGGGAGGCCGGCGACCGGGCCGCCACGGACGAGGTGTTCTCCCGCGCCGACGTCGTCGTCGAGCAGACGATGCTCTACCCGCGCGTGCACCCCGCGCCCCTGGAGACGTGCGGCGCGGTGGCCTCCATGGACCCCGTCGACGGCAAGCTGACGCTCTGGACGACCACCCAGGCGCCGCACGCGCACCGCACGCTCTACGCGATGGTCGCGGGGCTGCCCGAGCACAAGATCCGGGTCATCGCCCCGGACATCGGCGGCGGCTTCGGCAACAAGGTGGGCATCTACCCCGGATACGTGTGCGCGGTCGTCGGCTCGATCGTCACGGGGAGGCCGGTCAAGTGGGTGGAGGACCGCTCGGAGAACCTCATGAGCACCTCCTTCGCCCGCGACTACCACATGACCGGGCAGATCGCGGCGACCGCGGAGGGCCGCATCCTCGGGGTGCGCGTCAAGGTCCTCGCCGACCACGGTGCCTTCAACTCCACGGCGCAGCCGACGAAGTACCCGGCGGGCTTCTTCCACATCTTCACCGGCTCGTACGACATCGAGGCCGCGCACTGCGAGGTCACCGGCGTCTACACCAACAAGGCGCCGGGCGGCGTCGCCTACGCCTGCTCCTTCCGCGTCACCGAGGCCGTCTACCTGATCGAGCGCATGGTGGACTGCCTCGCGGCCGAACTCGGCGCCGACCCGGCGGAGCTGCGGATGCGCAACCTGCTGCGGCCCGAGCAGTTCCCGTACCAGAACAAGACGGGATGGGAGTACGACTCCGGCGACTACCCGGCGTGTCTGCGCAAGGCCATGGACCTCGCGGGCTACGAGGAACTGCGCCGCGAGCAGGCGGAGAAGCGCGAGCGCGGCGAACTCATGGGCATCGGGCTGTCGTTCTTCACCGAGACGGTCGGCGCGGGCCCGCGCAAGCACATGGACATCCTGGGCCTGGGCATGGCCGACGGCTGCGAGTTGCGCGTCCATCCGACCGGCAAGGCCGTGGTGCGGCTCAGCGTGCAGACGCAGGGGCAGGGCCACGAGACGACGTTCGCGCAGATCGTCGCCGGGGAACTGGGCATCCCGCCCGAGGACATCGACGTCGTGCACGGCGACACCGACCAGACGCCCTTCGGGCTCGGCACCTACGGCTCCCGGTCCACGCCGGTGTCGGGGGCGGCCGCCGCGCTGGTGGCCCGCAAGGTGCGGGACAAGGCGCGCATCATCGCGGGGGCGATGCTGGAGGTGTCCCCGGAGGACCTGGAGTGGACCAAGGGCCGGTGGTCGGTCAAGGGCGACCCGGCGATGACCCGGACGATCCAGGAGATCGCCCTGGCCGCGCACGGCGCGCTGGAACTGCCGGAGGGCGTGGAGGGCCATCTGGAGGCCACCACGGTCTACAACCCGCCCAACCTCACATACCCGTTCGGGGCGTACGTCTGCGTGGTCGACGTCGACCCGGGCACGGGCGCGGTCAAGGTGCGGCGCTTCATCGCGGTGGACGACTGCGGGACGCGCATCAACCCCATGATCATCGAGGGGCAGGTGCACGGCGGCCTCGCGGACGGGGTCGGCATGGCCCTGATGGAGTTCATCGGCTTCGACGAGGACGGCAACTGCCTGTCCGGCTCCTTCATGGACTACCTGCTGCCGACCGCGCTGGAGGTGCCCGCCTGGGAGCTGGGGCACACCGTCACCCCGTCGCCGCACCACCCGATCGGCGCCAAGGGCATCGGCGAGTCCGCGACCGTCGGTTCGCCCCCGGCGGTGGTCAACGCGGTGCTGGACGCGATCGGCGTGCGCCACGCCGACATGCCGCTCACACCCGGCCGGGTGTGGCAGGCGATGCGGCACGGCCAGGTCGAGGCGCCGCAGTGAGCCAGGCCCCCGTGCCGGACGCGCGGATCGCCGAACTCACCGCGCGCCACGTGCCGTTCGTCCGCGCGACCGTGGTGCGCGCCCGCCGGCCGGCGAGCGCGCGCCCCGGGGACACCGCCGTGGTGCTGGAGGACGGGCGGATCGAGGGGTTCGTCGGCGGCGTCTGCGCGGAGGCCACGGTCCGCGCGCAGGCGCTGCGGACGCTGGCGAGCGGAGAGGCGCTGCTGCTGCGGATCTCCCCGGAGGCGGCCGAGGAGGGCGCCGCCGGGGAGGCGGAGGCGGTCGAGGGGGCGCTGAGCCTGCGCAACCCGTGCCTGTCGGGCGGGGAGCTGGAGATCTTCCTCGAGCCCCGGCGCCCCGCCCCGCGGGTCCTGGTGCTGGGCGAGACGCCCATCGCCCGGGCGCTGACGGGCTTCGGACCCGGCCTCGGCTACGAGGTGGCCGGGCCGCCCGCCGGCGGGTTCGCCGCCGAGTCGCTGGCCGGGGTGCACGCGGTCGTCGTGGCCTCGCACGGCCGGGACGAGGAGGCCGCGCTGACGGCGGCGGTGCGCGCGGGCGTGCCGTACGTCGGGCTGGTGGCCAGTCCGCGGCGCGGCGCGGCGGTGGTCGGCGGGCTGGACCTGACGCGGGAGCAGCGGGACGCGGTCCGCACTCCCGCGGGCCTGTGGATCGGCGCCCGCACGCCGGGCGAGATCGCGCTGTCCATCCTCGCCGAGGTGGTCGCCTCGGTGCGGGGCCGGGACGGTGCGCGGAGCGCGGCCCCGGTGGGCGGGCCGGCCGCCACGGGTCGGCCCGAACCGCGCACCGCGCCGGACCCGGTGTGCGGGATGACGGTGGCCGCCGTACCGGGCACCCCGTACTCCGACGCCGGGGGCGAGCGCCGCTGGTTCTGCTGCGAGGGCTGCCGCACGGCGTTCGAGGCCGAGCCCGGCCGTTACGCGGAGGCGCGGTGAGCACGTTCACGCAGGAGCGCGTCCCCGACCCCGCCGGTCTGCGCCGGGCGCTCGACGAGCGCGGCTACCTCGCCGACCCCGGGCTGGTCACCGCGCTGTTCCTGGCGCTGCGGCTGCCGCAGCCGCTGCTGCTGGAGGGCGAGGCCGGGGTCGGCAAGACAGAGGCCGCGAAGGCCCTGGCCGACGTGCTGGGCGGCCCGCTGGTGCGGCTGCAGTGCTACGACGGCCTCGACGCGGCGGAGGCGCTGTACGAGTGGAACCACGCCCGCCAGCTGCTGGGCATCCGGCTCGCCGAGTCGCGCGGCGAACGTCTCGCCGAGGCGGACCTGTTCACGGAGGAGTACCTGCTGCGGCGGCCCGTGCTGACCGCGCTCACCCACCCCGGACCGGAGCCGGCGGTGCTGCTGATCGACGAGATCGACCGGGCGGACGACGACTTCGAGGCGTTCCTGCTCGAGGTGCTGGCCGAGGCGGCGGTGACGATCCCGGAGGTCGGCACGATCCGTGCCGTGGTGCCACCGGTCGTGGTGCTCACCTCGAACCGGACCCGTGATCTGCACGACGCCTTGAAGCGGCGTTGCCTCTACCACTGGATCGACTACCCGGACCCCGAGCGCCTGGTGCGGATCGTCCGCCGCCGGGTGCCGGGGACCTCGGCGGAACTCGCGGAGGCGATCTCGGCGGCGGTACGGCGGCTGCGCACCCTGGAGATCCAGAAGGCCCCGGGGATCGCCGAGAGCATCGACTGGCTCGCGGCGCTCGCCCTGCTCGGCGTACGGCGGCTGGACGCCGAGGCCGCCGGGGCGACCCTGGGCACACTGCTGAAGTACCGGGAGGACCAGGAACTGGCGCGAGAACGCGGCCTGGAGTGGCTGGTGGGCAGCGGCCGTGACGCCTGAGCGGTCGCCCGCGCCGCCTCCGCCCCTGCCCCTGCACCTGCCCCTGCCCCTGTTCGACACGGCCGAGTTCGGCGGCCGGCTCGGCGGGGCGCTGCGCCGCGCCGGTCTGCCGGTCACCCCCGAGCGGACGGTGTGCTTCCTGCGGTCCCTGCAGCTGGCGCCCCCGGTGGACCGCGAGGCCCTGTACTGGACCGCGCGGCTGGCCTTCGTCACCGACCGGGAACTGATCGCGCCCTTCGACCGGGTCTTCGAGGCCGTGTTCGGCGGTCCCGGGGGCGTCCCCGCGGAGCGCGGCGGCCGCACCGCCGCACCGCCGGGCGCCGAGGAGGAACAGATACGGGCCCCGGCCCCCGGCGCCCGCACGGCACCGGGCCGGGCCCCGGCCGGTGCGGGTCCGGTACGGGCGGCTGCCGCGCCCCGTTCCGGGGAGGAGGCGGACGGCCCCGCGGGGACGGTGCCGACGGCGGGCAGCACCGCGGAGGTCGTCGCCCACAGGGACTTCGCCGCTCTGGAGGCCGCGGAACTGGCCGACCTGGACCGGCTGATGGAGCTGATCGCGTTGCGCACCCCGCTGCGCAGGACCCGGCGCCGCGACGCCGACCCGCACGGCCCCCGCGTGGACCCGCGGCGTACGCTGCGCGCGATCCGCGGGACGGGTCTGGAGCCCGTGCGCCTGGCCCGGTCGCGCCACCGGTTGCGGCGCCGCCCGCTGGTGCTGCTCTGCGACGTCTCCGGTTCGATGGAGCCGTACGCCCGTGCCTACCTCAGGCTCTTCCCCCGCGCGGCGGCGGTGGGTCTGTCCGCCGAGGTCTTCGTCTTCGCCACGCGCCTGACCCGCCTCACCCCGGTGCTGCGTCACTCGGGGCGGTACGGGGTGGACGCGGCGCTGCGCCGGGTGGGGGCCGTCGCGTCGGACTGGTCGGGCGGCACCCGGATCGGCCACGCGCTGGCGGAGTTCAACGACCGCTTCGGGCGCCGGGGCATGGCGCGCGGCGCCGTCGTGGTGATCTTCTCCGACGGGTGGGAGGGCGAGGACCCGCGGGCCGTGGGACGCGAGGCGGCCCGGCTGCGGCGGCTGGCCCACCGCGTGGTGTGGGTCAACCCGCGCAAGGCGGCGCCGGGTTACCTGCCGCTCGCGGGCGGCATGGCGGCGGCACTCCCCCATTGCGACGAGTTCGTGAGCGGCCACACCTTCGCCGCGCTCGCGGAAGTGGCCGAGGCGATCGGCAAAGGCGCGGACGGAAGAGGAACCGGAAGCGGAAACGTCGCGTTCAGGACCGGGAGCGGTGGCGGAAGGTGCCCGCGTACGCGCGGAGCAGGGTGAGCAGAGCGGGACCGAGCGGACGCGGGGCGGGCCGCCGGGCCAGCGTCGCGCCGGCGCGCTCCGCGCCGCGCAACCGGTGCCCCTGGAGCGTGACGAGGGCCCGGACCATGGGCCGGTTGGGCTCCGGTACGAGGTCCACCAGTTCCCACGCGCCGGCGAGGCCCGCCCGGACCAGCCCGGCCTGGTCCCCGACGAGGGCGGTCACCGACCCCGGATCGGGGTCCTGCTCCATGGCCGTCCGGCTCAGGCCGTGGCGGGCGAGGGCGTCCTCGGTGACGCCCAGCCGCCCGTCCGCGAGGTCCTCCGCCATGTCCTCCAGGAAGTCCAGGCGCTGGGCGGCCTCGATGAAGGTGCGGCAGGCGGCGCGGTAGGCGTCGAAGCCGGCCGGCGGCGCGAGCAGTCCCGCGACGAGGAGGAAGGCGGGCAGCGAGTACGCGTCGACGTAGGCCTGGAAGTCGGCCTCGGTGGCGAAGCCGCGCCACTGCGCGTCGGCGGGGGCGGCGACCAGGTAGTCCGCGACGATGGCGCGCAGCACCGGCCGCCGGGTGACGGTGTGCGCGAGGGCACGCGTCAGGGGGTCCGCCGGGGCGCCGGCGAGGGCCGCCCGGACCCGGCCCTCCCACTCGGCGAAGGCACGGCGACCGTCCGGGCCCCGGTCCAGGAGGTTGTCGCCGTGGTGCATGAAGGCGGTGGCCGCGAGGGCGTCGGGGACGACCGGCGCCGGCAGCAGCAGCCGCACCGCGGCGTACGAGGCCCGGTCGAAGCCCGCGACCAGGCGGCGTTGCGCGGTGTACGCCTCGCGGAGCGCGGGGTCGGTGATGCCGGCCCGGTCGAGGGTCTTCCGCCACCTGGTCATCGCCGCACCGCTCCCGTCGTCGCACCGGCCGGACGCCACCGATGATCACCCAAACGCAGAAAAACCCGCAAACTCACGGGCGTGATCCCGCCGGACCATCGCTGACCTGCGCCACCACCCTCACGGAAACGGGCAGAAACGGGCGGACTCCGCCCTTGTACGGGCTGACCGCCTCGCTGTCCCCGGCGGTATAAATCTCGGACGGGCGTAAACGGGCGGCCGATGCCCGAACGGCCATGACGGAACCGGGACGAGGGAGGTGCGGCCATGCGCGGCGACGAACGGCAGCACAGGATCCTGGCCCTGGTACGGCAGTCCGGACGGGTGGAGGTCACCGCGCTGGCCGCCGAGTTCAAGGTGGCGCCGGAGACGATCCGCCGCGACCTGAGCGAGCTGGAGCGGCGCGGACTCGTCCGCCGTACCCACGGCGGGGCCTACCCCGTGGAGAGCGCCGGCTTCGAGACGGACCTGGCCCGCCGCGAGACCCACCAGGTGGAGGGCAAGCGCCGGATCGCCGCGGCGGGGGTGAAGCTGCTCGGAGAGGCGGAGACGGTCTTCGTCGACGAGGGCTACACCCAGCAGTTGCTGGCGGCGCTGCTCCCCACCGACCGTCCGCTGACCGTGGTGACCGCCTCGCTGCCGACCGCGGCGGCGGTCGCCCAGTCCCCGGAGACCACCGTGCTGCTGCTCGGGGGCCGGGTACGGGGCCGCACCCTGGCCACCGTCGGCTCCTGGGCCACCCAGATGCTGTCCTCCTTCGTCATCGACCTGGCGATCATGGGAGCCAACGGCATATCCCGCGACTTCGGCCTGACCACCCCCGATCCGGTCGTCGCGGACGTCAAGGCGCAGGCGGTGCGCTCCGCGCGGCGCCGCGTCCTGGTGGGCATCCACACCAAGTTCGGCGCCTCGAGCTTCTGCCGGTTCGCGGAGGTCGGCGACTTCGAGACGATCGTCACCGACACGGGCCTGCCGGCCCCCGAGGCCCACCGCTACTCGCTGCTCGGCCCCAACGTCATCCGCGTCTGAGCCACCGCACCCGCCTCACCCTGCGCGCGAGCCGCCGCAGGTCGCCCCGGCACGCCCCGAAGCGCCCCGAGCCCTCGGAGCGCCGCCGGGATCCCCCTCACAGGAAGGCCTCCCCATGCCCGGTTCCGACACCGACCGCGGAAGGGCGCCACGGCGCCGCTCCACCGTCCGGCTGACCGCACTCGCGGCCTGCACGGCCCTGCTCGCCACCGGCTGCGCCGGCGCGGGCGGCGGCGGAGGGGACGGCGGGGGCGGCGCCTCCGTGAACGTCCTGATGGTCAACAACCCGCAGATGCTGGACCTGCAGAAGCTGACCGCGTCGGACTTCACCAAGGACACCGGCATCGAGGTCAACTTCACGGTGCTGCCCGAGAACGACGTCCGCGACAAGATCAGCCAGGAGTTCTCCAGCCAGGCCGGTACCTACGACGTCGCCTCCATCAGCAACTACGAGGCGCCCATCTACGGCAAGAACGGCTGGCTGGCCCCGATGGACGACACGGTCGCCAAGGACCCCGGCTTCGACCAGGCGGACATCCTCCCCTCGATGAGGGAGAGCCTGACCGGCGCCGACGGCAGGCTGTACGCCGAACCGTTCTACGGCGAGTCGTCGTTCCTGATGTACCGCAAGGACGTGTTCGAGGCGAAGGGCCTCACCATGCCCGAGCGCCCCACCTGGCAGCAGGTCGCCGCCCTCGCGAAGCAGGCGGACGGCGCCGAGCCCGGCATGAAGGGCATCTGCCTGCGCGGACTGCCCGGCTGGGGCGAGGTGATGGCGCCGCTGACCACCGTCGTCAACACCTTCGGCGGCACCTGGTTCACCAAGGACTGGAAGGCGCAGGTGAACGCGCCCGCCTTCAAGGAGGCGACGAAGTTCTACGTCGACCTGGTCCGCGAGCACGGCGAGGCGGGCGCGCCGCAGGCCGGCTTCGCCGAGTGCCTGGGCGCCTTCCAGCAGGGCAAGTCCGCCATGTGGTACGACGCCACCTCGGCGGCCGGGATCCTCGACAGCGCCGACTCCCCCGTCGCCGGCAAGGTCGGCTACGCGCCGGCGCCCGTGGTGAAGACGGACAGCTCCGGCTGGCTGTACACCTGGGCCTGGGGCATCCAGAAGGCGAGCAAGCGCCAGGACGACGCGGCGAAGTTCGTGGCCTGGGCGTCCGGCAAGGGGTACGAGGAACTCGTCGGCGAGAAGCTCGGCTGGGCCCGTGTCCCCGCGGGCAAGCGCACCTCCACGTACGAGAACGCGGACTACCTGAAGGTGGCGGGCCCCTTCGCCAAGGCCACCGAGGAGGCCATCGCCGGGGCCGACCCGCGCGACCCCGGCGTCCAGCCGAGGCCGACGCTCGGCATCCAGTTCGTCGACATCCCCGAGTTCCCCGACCTCGGCACCAAGGTCTCGCAGGAGATCGCCTCCGCCATCGCCGGGCGCACCTCGGTGGACGCCGCGCTCGACAAGTCCCAGCAGCTCGCGGAGAAGGTCGCCGCCCAGTACCGGAACGGGTGATTCGGCCATGACCGGTACGTCGAGCACCGTCACCGAGGAGGTGCGCGGCCGGGCAGCGGTCCGGCCGGTGCCCGCCCGGACCCCGGGCCCGGGCCGGGCCGCCGCCTGGGCCCGGCGCGCACCCCTGATGCCGGCGCTGGTGTTCATGGTGGTCGTGACCCAGCTGCCCTTCGTGGCCACACTGGCGATCTCCTTCATGGACTGGAACGCCCTCTACCCCGACCGGCGCGGCTTCACCGGACTGACCAACTACGCCGACGTGTTCGGCGACGCCGGCCTGCGGGCGTCGGTCCTGACCACCGTGTGGCTCACGGCCGGTGTCGTCCTGGTCAGCCTGCTGCTGGGGCTGGGGCTCGCGCTGCTGCTGGACCGCCGCTTCCGGGGCCGGGGGCTGGTGCGGACCCTGCTGATCGCGCCCTTCCTGCTGGTGCCGGTCGCCTCGGCGCTGCTGTGGAAGCACGCCCTCTACAACCCCGAGTACGGGCTGTTCAACGGCGCGCTGACCTGGCTGTGGCAGCTGTTCGGCAGCGAACGCCCGCCGCAGCCGGACTGGATCACCTCGATGCCGCTCGGGGCGATCGGGGCCTCGCTGGTGTGGCAGTGGACCCCGTTCATGATGCTGATCCTGCTCGCCGGGCTGCAGAGCCGTTCCACGGAGGCGGTGGAGGCGGCCCGGGTGGACGGCGCGAACGCCTGGCAGGTCTTCCGCTTCCTGACCCTGCCGCACCTGCGGCGCTACCTCGAACTGGCGGCGCTGCTCGGCTCGGTCTACGTCGTGCAGAACTTCGACGCGGTCTTCACCCTCACCTCGGGCGGCCTGGGCACCGCCAACCTGCCGTACACGGTCTACGAGTCCTTCTACAAGGCCCACGACTACGGACGGGCGTCGGCGGCCGGCGTGGTCGTCGTCGCCGGGACCATCGTCGTCGCCACCCTGGCGCTGCGCCTGGTGTCGACCCTGCTGAGGGAGGAGTCCTCATGAGCGCCCTGGCCGCGCCCGAGGTCCGCAGGCGCCGCTCCGCCTCCCTGTGGGGGCTGGCCGCCTGGGCCGCCGCCCTGCTGTTCGTCCTGCCGATCGCCTGGATGGTACTGACCTCGCTGCACAGCGAGACGGACGCCGCCACCAACCCGCCCTCATCGGGCGCGGGGCTCACCCTGGACGGCTACCGGGAGTTCTTCGGCGCCGCCACGGGCGCGAGTCCCTGGCCCGCCCTGGTCAACTCGGCCACGGCGAGCGTGGTCTCCACCCTGCTGGTGCTGGCGCTCGCGATACCGGCCGCGTACGCGTTGTCGATCCGGCCCGTCCGCAAGTGGTCCGACGTGCTGTTCTTCTTCCTGTCGACGAAGATGCTGCCCGCGGTCGCCGGGCTGCTGCCGGTCTACCTCGTGGCGCAGAACCTCGGACTGCTGGACAACGTCTGGCTGATGGTCCTGCTCTACACCTCGATGAACCTGCCGATCGCGGTCTGGATGATGCGGTCCTTCCTCGCCGAGATCCCGGTGGCGATCCTGGAGGCCGCCGCGATCGACGGAGCCGGGCTGTCGGCCGTGTTCCGCCGGATCGTCATCCCCGTCTCCGCCCCCGGCATCGCCGCCACCTCGCTGATCTGCTTCATCTTCAGCTGGAACGAGATGCTCTTCGCCCGGGTGCTCACCGGTGTCCGCTCGGTGACCGCGCCGGTCTTCCTCACCTCCTTCGTCACCAGTCAGGGACTCTTCCTCGCCAAGGTCTGCGCCGCGGCCGTCGTGGTGTCCCTGCCCGTCCTCGTCGCCGGATTCGCCGCCCAGGACCGCCTGGTCCAGGGCCTGTCACTGGGAGCCGTCAAGTGAAGGCAGTCGTCATCGCCGAGCCCGGGAAGATCGAGCTCGCCACCGTCGAGGACCCCGCACCCGGTCCGCGCGACGTGGTGGTCGCGGTCGCGGCCTGCGGGCTGTGCGGAACCGATCTGCACATCCTGCAGGGTGAGTTCGCGCCGACGCTGCCCATCGTGCCGGGGCACGAGTTCGCCGGGGAGGTGGTCGCGGTCGGCTCGGCCGTCACCGAGGTGGCGGTCGGCGACCGGGTCGCCGTCGACCCCTCGCTGCACTGCGGCGAGTGCCACTACTGCCGGCAGGGCCGCGGCAACCTGTGCGAGCGGTGGGCCGCGATCGGGGTCACCGAGCCGGGCGGAGCGGCGGAGTTCGCCGTCGCGCCGGTCGCCAACTGCGTCGTCCTGCCCGACCATGTGGCGACCGCCGACGCGGCGCTGATCGAGCCGCTGTCGTGCGCCGTGCGCGGCTACGACGTGCTGCGCGGCCGGCTCGGCGCCCATGTGCTGATCTACGGCTCGGGAACGATGGGCCTGATGATGCTGGAACTCGCCAAGCGCACGGGCGCGGCGAGCGTGGACGTCGTCGACGTCAACCCCGAACGGCTCGCCACGGCGCGGCTGCTGGGCTGCGACAACACCGCCGGCTCGGCGCAGGAGATCACCCGGCCGCGCGGCTGGGAGGTCGTCGTGGACGCCACCGGCAACGCCGCCGCCATCCAGGACGGGCTGCGACGGGTCGGCAGGGGCGGCACCTTCCTGCAGTTCGGGGTGGCCGACTACGCCGCGCGCGCCGTCATCGAGCCGTACCGGATCTACAACCAGGAGATCACCATCACCGGCTCCATGGCCGTCCTGCACAGTTACGAGCGGGCCGCCGAACTGTTCGCCGCCGGGGTGCTGGACCCCGGGGTGTTCATCAGCGACCGGTTCCCGCTCACCGACTACCCCCACGCCATCGAGCGCTTCAAGGCGGGCATCGGCCGCAAGATCCTGGTGCGGCCGTGACGGCGCCCGCCACGCTGGTCGCCGGCGAGTCGCTGACCGACGTGGTCGTCGCACCCGACGGGACGCGGCAGACCCACCCGGGCGGCAGCCCGGCCAACACCGCGCTCGGCCTCGCCCGGCTCGGGCACCCGGTCACCCTGGCCACGCGCATCGGCCGGGACGCCCACGGCGACGCGCTCGCCGAACGGCTGGCGGAGGGGAGCGTCCGGCTGCTGGCGGGGTCGGTCGTCCACGCCCCGACGTCCACGGCCAGGGCGGAGCTCGACGGGAACGGCAGCGCCGCGTACCGGTTCGACATCACCTGGGACCTGCCCCCGGTCGCCCCGCTCGACGTGCCCGGGCACCTGCACACCGGATCGATCGCCACCGCGCTGGAGCCGGGCGCGGGACGGATCCTCAGCCTGGTCGGGGCCGTCCGGCGCCGGGGGCACACCGTCTCGTACGACCCGAACCTCAGACCGGCGTTGCTCGGCCCGCCCGGTGACGAACGCCCGCGCGTCGAACGGCTGGTGGCGCTCGCCGACGTGGTGAAGGCCAGCGAGGAGGACCTGGGGTGGCTGCACCCGGGACGGGATCCGGGGGAGGTGGCCGCCGAGTGGGCGCGCCGCGGTCCGCGCCTGGTCGTCCTCACCCGGGGCGCGGCGGGCGCCGAGGCCCACTGGGCCCCGGGCGGACGTCACCGGGTCCCCGCCCACCCGGTGCGCGTCGTCGACACGATCGGCGCCGGCGACGCCTTCATGGCGGGTCTGCTCTCCGGCCTCCTCCGCGCCGGGCTGCTCGGCGGGGCGGCGGCCCGCGGGCGGCTGCGCGGCACCGCGGACGGCGGCTCCCCGCCGCCCGCGGTGGCCGGGGCACTGGAGCTCGCCGCGCGGGTCGCTGCTCTGACCTGCGGGCGCGCGGGGGCGGACCCGCCGTTCCTGGCGGAGGTGGCGCCCGTCATGTGATGATCCGGCGGACGGCACTCCCACGCACCGAGGGGCGGTACGACGATGTGGCCGCGGGTCGACGGAATGCGCTCCATGGAGCTCGGCACGCCCGACGCGCTCCGGGACGAGCTCAACTCCCTGGTCCTGGCGGGCAAGAAGACCGCCACGACCGGACTGCTGTCCGAGTACGTGGAGGAGACCGAGGGTCTGGAGTTCGCCGGCGAGCGCCTGGCGCTGCTGGACCGGGAGTGCCACTGCGTCGGCGTCATCGAGATCACGGACGTGGAGGTGACGTCCTTCGCGGACGTGAGGTGGGAGCACGCCGCCGCCGAGGGCGAGGGTGACGCCTCCCTCGACGCGTGGCGGGCCGGGCACCGCCGCTTCTGGGAACGGGCGGGCACTCCCGTCGAGGACGCGACGCCCGTGGTGTGCCTGGCGTTCCGGCTCGTCGGGGCAGGCGGCTGACGGTGCGGCTCCGCATCGAGGGGAGCGACCTGCCCGGCCGTACCTTCGGCGGCCACCGCGGCGTCCACGTCGCCGTGCAGCGCCGCGCCCGTCCCGCGGAACTCCTCGATCCCCGGCCTGGCGACGCCGCGGCGGCGACGTGGGACCTGGACTGCCGCATCCGTGCGACCCAGGACGGGTTCGACGTCACGGGGCCCCACGTCCAGGGCGGCCCCGGTGCCCGCTTCGTCTACCTGTCCTGGGGCACGGTCGGCCATTCCGGCGACTTCACGATGTTCCGCCGGGCCAAGCTCATGCTGGACGGCGTCGATCCCGCGACGCTGCGCGCGGCCGCCCGCTCCGGGACGCTCCTCGGACGGCTGGGCCTCACCGACGTCAGGGGCGGCCCGCTCTGCGCCGCCGTGCGGCCGCCGCTGGTCACGTGGTCGGCGGGGACACCGGACGCCAGGGGCTGACGACGGAACGTGAACGGGACCACCACCCCGCCGGTGGGCGCGCCCACGGTCCGCACGACCGCTTACGCCTTCCCACCGGCGCCGGGCAGTGGTCCCGCTCGGTCACACAGGGGTACGGGTCCCTCAGTCCTCTCCCCTGACGATGTTCCATTCCTTGCCGCTGTCGGGCTCCCGCTGCGGCGGATTGCCCCGGCCCTCCTTCACGACAGCAGGCCTGCACGTGCGTATCTGCTGATCTCGGGGGATGCGGGTGCTGGTCGGGTGGCCGTTGCGTGTGTCCACGGCTGGGCGCCTCCTCATGTCTTCTCGACACCGCATACCCATTCGAACGTGATTTACACGACAAGACATTCCTGATCAGGACAGGTTTATCGCAGGCGTCCGCCCGGCACCCGACGGGTGTCGCGCTGCGCGCCGGGCCCGGCACCGGCCGTGTTCGCCGCCGCGCGGGCACGTCGCCCACCCCAGGCTTCGGCTGCCCTGGGCCGCGCGGTGGAAACCACCTCGGCCGGCCGGGTTCAGCGCGTGGGGTGCCACTCCGCGAGGAGCACGGTGGCGTCGTCGTCGAGGCGCCCGTGCCGGTGCGCCAGGATGGCGTGGACCAGCCGCCGAAGGACCTCCGCGGCGGGGTCGCCGAACGCGGTGGCGTGCACGACGTACTCGGTGAGGCGCCGCTCGCCGAACTCGTCGCCGCCCTCGGCGCGGGACTCGGTCACACCGTCGGTGTGGACGAGGACCCGGTCACCGGGCTCCAGACGCGTGGAGTGGACGGACCGCGGCCGGCCGCCGTAGCCGGAACCGAGGCCGAGGGGCAGGTCCGCGTCGCGCTCCAGGGCGCCGGGGACGACGTGCCGGCCGCGGATCAGCCGGGGCGGGGGGTGCCCGCAGTTCGCCCACGCGAACTGCCCGCTGCGGACGTCGAGGTCGGCGAAGACCGCGGTGGCGAACCGGTCCGGGATCCATTCGGCGAGGGTCTCGTCCACGGTCTTGACGATCTCGCCCAGGTCGGCGCCGGCACGCCGGGCGCCCCGGCAGCCGGCCAGCGCCACGGCCGCCGTGAGCCCCGAGGCGAGGTCGTGGCCCATCGCGTCGACCACCGCCAGGTGCAGGTGGTCGTCCTGGAGGCTGTGGTCGAAGGCGTCGCCGCCGATCTCGTAGGCGGGTTCCAGCACGGCGCTGGAGGTCACCTCGGTCGTACCGATGGTCCGCCGGGGCAGGAAGGCCCACACGAGTTCCGCCGCGGTGGTCATGGGGCGGCTGCGGACGAGCCGCAGCAGATCGTCACTGGACCCCGCCCCGGAGACGATCGTCAGGGTCGTGACGTCGGCGAGCGCGCGGCAGCGGGAGAGGAGTTCGGGGTCGATCCGGTGGGCGGTGACCTCCATGACGCCGACCCGCTCCACGCCGTCGACGAGCGGCAGCCACATCGTGATCCGGTCGTCGCGCTCGCTCAGGCGCAGGGACGCCGTCCGGTAGGCGGCGCCCGCCGGCGTGCCGTCGACGGCCACGGCCCCGCGGGCGCGGGAGGCCGGATCGCCCGGCAGCGGGACGAGCCTGACCTGCCGGACGTCGGCGAGCAGGACCGTCACGTCGTCCAGGCCCACCTCGTGCGCGGCACGCTCGAGGGCCGCGCCCCAGTCCTTCGGGGCGACCTCGTGCGAGCGCTGCAGGAGCCCGCTCAGCAGGGCGCCAAAGCCGGTGTCGTCCACCGTCACCATCACCTGTCGGTGCGCCGACCCCGGCGCGGGGCCGGGACGACCGGCGCCTGCCCCGGACACCGGGGCCGAAACATCGCACCGCCCCCGGCCTCGTCGGCGCCGCGACCGCGGCGCGGACCTCCCCGGATCGCCCACAGCCGCCGGTTCCACAGAACGTCATATTCCAGCAAATCGTGTGCCAATACGGGCGTGGCACACCGCGACGGACATGCCGGGGCACGACGCTTCTCGTGTTCCACCCGAGCGGGTGCCGACGGCACCCGCGGAGACAGGAGTCGATCCATGCGCGTTTCCCGTTTCGTGGCCGCGGTCGGTGTGGCCGTCGCCGTCGTCCTGGGCGGTGCGGCGGGTGCCGGTGCCGTCACGCCGGAGTCCGTCCGCACCCCCGGCACGCACGCCACGCACGGCGACCACGGCCGCGGCCACCACAGTCACCACGGCAAGCGTCACCACCACCGCTGGCACGGTCACCGCCACCACCGTCACCACCACCACGTCGTCAACCACCACCGCCGCTGACCCGCGGCCCGATCCGCGCGGCCCCCGGGGGCGCCGCTCCGCCGACGCGGAGGGCGCCCCCGGGCGCGTGCGGGCGGGGGCTCAGGCGGTCTGCGCGCTGCGAAGGGCGGTGTACGGGCCGCCGGCCCGTAGCAGTTGCTCGTGCGAGCCGACCTCGGTGATCCTCCCGCCGTCCATGACGACGATGCGGTCGGCGTTGCGGATGGTGGACAGCCGGTGGGCCACCACGAAGACGGTGCGGTTGCGCACCAGGCGTTCCAGCGCCTGCTGGACGAGGGCCTCGGAGCGGGAGTCGAGGGCGGAGGTGGCCTCGTCCAGCACCAGCACACGCGGGTCGCGGATCAGCGCCCGGGCGATGGCCAGCCGCTGCTTCTGCCCACCCGACAGCCGCGCGCCCCGCTCGCCGACGACCGTGGCGAGGCCGGCGGGGAGGCGTTCCACGAACTCCAGGGCGTTGGCGGCCCGCAGCGCCTCCCGTACCGCCTCCTCGGGAACGCCCGGCATGCCGTAGCCGACGTTCTCCCGGATGGTGCCCTCGAAGAGGATGGACTCCTGGGGCACGACGGACACGAAGCGGCGGTAGCTGCGCAGGTCCAGGGTCTCCATGTCCGCACCGTCCAGCAGGATCCGGCCCTCGGTGGGGCGCAGGAAGCCGATGACGAGGTTGAGGAGGGTGGACTTGCCGGCCCCCGAGGTGCCCACCAGCGCGATGGTCTCGCCCGGGCGGACGGAGAGGGAGAAGTCGCGCACCGAGTGGTCGGCGGCGTCGTCGTAGGCGAAGCCGACACCCTCGAAGTCCACCCGTCCCCGGACGCCGGCCACCTCGGTCTTCCCCGCGTTCTGCTCGAGGTCGGGCGCCTGCAGCACCTCGCCGACCGAGCGCACCGACTCCAGTCCCTTGCTGACCACAGGAGTGAGGCTGAGCAGGGTCGTCACGGCGGCGGTGAGGGCGGAGAAGTAGGTGGTCAGCATGACGACGTCGCCGGGGGTCACGCCCAGCCACCCGTGGTACGCGGCGAGCGCGGACCCGAGCAGGCAGCAGACGCCGAGGACGTTGAGGACGATCCAGGCCAGTGAGCCGAAGCGCCCGTTGAGCCGGTCCAGGCGCAGCCCCGCGGTGAGGACCTGGCTGAGCGTGCCGTCGACACGGCGCAGCGCGGTGGACTCCAGGCCGTGGGCGCGGGTGATGGGGATGAGGGTGGTCATCTCGGTGACGCGGGAGGAGAGTTGCTCCACCTCCTGGCGGAACGATTCGTTGGACTCGCGCAGCCGTCCCCGCAGCCACATCACCAGCGCCGACGTCGCGGGCACGACGACCAGGAAGACCGGCAGGAAGGACGGCGCCTGCACGGCGATCACCACCAGCGCGCCCAGCAGCGTCGCGAGCGCCGACAGGCCCATGTCGCCGGTCTGCTGGACCGCCTGCTCGATGGCCTCGACGTCACGGATGACCTTGGTCTGCAGAACGGCGGAATTGACCTTCGTGTGGTAGCCGATGGAGAGCTGCTGCATGCGCTGGCAGAGCGCGGAGCGCAACCGGGTGCCGGTACGGCGTGCGCTGCCGTACCAGCAGCGCACGTACAGCAGGTGGAAGGGGTAGTTGAGGACCAGCATCAGCAGCAGCACACCGGTGCCGAGCAGCATGCCCGACAGCGGCCGGTGCTGCACGATGACGTCGATGACCTGTGCGGTGACCAGCGGGGTCAGCCAGATCGGGGTGTGCTTGACCATGAAAGCCAGCACGGCCAGGGCCAGTCGGCCGCGGTCGTGGCGGAAGAGGTAGGCGAGGGTGCGGATCGGGTGCTCACCGCGGTAGCGGTGGTCGAGCGGGCCGTGCGGCGACGCCATGCGGGAACTCCGGGTGCACGAGGGCGCGGGGTGATGAGACGGCACTGGCTCATCGTCCGGTCACCGCGGAATCCTAGGCTGCGAGCGCCCCCACGGACACGGCCCGGGGGTTCCTGACCGGTCCCGGCCGACTGGGGTGGCGGTCCGGGGGCAGACGGTGGGGGAAGGGGCGGCAGGAGAGCGCGCCCCCGGACCACTGGGAGGGCCGATGCTGGCCATCGTTGCGGCCGTCGTCTTCGCGGTCGCGTTCATCATCAACGCCACCGGGACGTCGACGGAGGCCGTGTTCACCCCGACGAGCCTGCTGCTGGTCGGGCTGACGCTGCTCGCCGCGCACCTCGGCGGGGTCGGCTCGGGCGCGGGCGCCCGCTGGTCGGGGTACCGCGGGCGACGGCGCTGAGGTCTGCGGGGAGGGGAAGGGCCATGACGGACCGTCCGGACAGCCCGCGCGAGGACGCGCCGACGCACCACCCGGGCTTCAGCAGTCCCGGGTTCTCCACGTCCGCCCACGGCCCCGGCCCGGAACCCGGCTCCGGGGACGGCGCGGCGGTTCCGCCGCCCCCGCGGATCCCGGAGTACGAGGTCCCGGAGCCGGAGGTCGCGGACATCGCGGAACCCGGTTTCGAGTCGCCGGGTTTCGAGTCCCCCGGTTTCGAGTCGCCGGGTTTCCGCGGGCCCGGGTACTCCAGCCCGGACTTCACCAGCCCGGGCCCGCCGCGCGCCGCGGACCGGGACAACGAGGGTTCATGAGGCGGGCGGCTTCGCGGCCGGTGGCGCAGCCGGGGAGGTGACGCCCATGCGGGCCCGGCTCTCGGCGACGAGCTGCTGGACGTTCCGCTCGACCTCCTCGGGGTCGAGGCCGAGGGCCCGGCCTATGTGCGAGGACCAGACCTCGGAGCGCACGTTCGTCTCGAAGGCGAGGTCGGCGCGGATGTTGTCGCGTGCGGCCTGCCGGTTCTGGCTGACCATGACGAAGGTCGAGAGGAAGATCGCCTCCAGGCTGACGATCATGGTGAGGAGTCCGAACGGGTAGGGGTCGAAGATTCCGCCGGGCCCCGCGAGCCCCTGGTTCAGCAGGATCCAGACCGCGAACCAGAGGATGTGCACGTAGACGAAGGCCATCGAGCCGGCGAAAGCGGTGATCGCGTCCGCGACCCGGTCCTGCGCGCCCCTCCCGCGGGCGAACAGGACCCGCTCGTGCGGGGAGCGGACCAGCGGGTGCGGCGGCGTGGGGACGGCGGGGCCGTCGGCGGGGGAACTCATGGGCCTCATCCTGCCCCCGGCCCCGCGCGGCCACGGCACGGGGAAGCGGCGGGAAGAAACCGCGCCCTCCCCGCGTTGGCATGGGCGGATCAAGAACCGCCCGAAAGGAGGCGACCGGTGAAGGTACGTGCCTCGCTGCGTTCCCTCAAGAACGCCCCCGGCTCGCAGATCGTCCGCCGTCGCGGCCGTGTCTACGTGATCAACAAGAGGGACCCCCGCTTCAAGGCCCGCCAGGGCTGACCCGCGGAACACCACGGGCGCCGCGCACCGTCCCAGGACGGCGCGCGGCGCCCGTTCGCGCACCCGTCACCGGGACCGGCTCCGGGGGGAGCGCAGCAGGAGCAGCGCGATGTCGTCGGTGCGCAGCCGGCGCTCGGAGGTGAGGGCGAGCACGCCGTCGGCGACCCGGTCGAGCGGCAGCCCGCCGACGGCGCCGAGGTGGTCCGAGAGGGCGGCCAGTTCCGCGTCGACGTCCGTCCCCGGACACTCGACCAGGCCGTCCGTGTAGAGCATGAGCACCGATCCCGGGGGAAACGCGAACTCGACGGTGCGGTAGACCGCCTCCGCGTCGATGCCCAGCAGCGGGCCCTGGGCGAGGTCGAGCGGCCGCACACGGCCGTCCGGCTCCCGCAGCAGCGGCTGCGGATGGCCCGCGCCCGCCGCCATCACCCGTTTCCCGTCCGGGTCGAGGTGGAGGTAGACGCAGCTGGCGAGCAGCTCCACGTCCAGGTCCAGCAGCAGCCGGTTGGTGCACTCCATCACCTGGCCGGGCGACTGCCCGACGGCGGAGTACGCCCGGACCGCCGTGCGGACCTGGCCCATCAGGCCGGCCGCGGTGACGTTGTGGCCCTGCACGTCGCCGATCACGGCGGCGGGCCGGTCCCCCACGCGGAGCAGGTCGTAGAAGTCGCCGCCGATGTCCATGCCCTCGGTGCCCGCGAGGTACCGCGCGGCCGCCTCGAGGCCGGGGAGCTCCGGCAGGGTCCGCGGGAGCAGCGCCGACTGGAGGCCGTGGGCCAGCCGGTGCTTGGCGTCGTAGAGCCGCGCCCGCTCCAGGGCCTGGGCGACCAGTCCGCCGAGGCTGGTCAGCAGGGCCCGCTCGTCGGCCCCGAAACGGTGCGGTTGCGGGTATCCGAGCACGCAGGTGCCGACCGGGCGACCGGAGGCGATCAGCGGGAGGTAGGCCCAGGCCGCCATGCCGTCGGAGACCGGCGGGCGGTCGGGGAAGCACTCCCGCATCTCCTGCTCGGACTCCAGGAACGCGGGCGCACCGCTGGCCAGCACCTGGGCGGCGGGGGTCGGCGACGACATCGCCATGCCGTCGCACCGGTCGACGATCGCCGGATCGCGGTAGCCGCGGTGGCCGAGGACGCGCATCCGCCCTGCCTCCGGGGCGACGACGGCCAGTACCCGGCTGCCGACCGCGGGCATGATCTCGTCGGCGACCAGGTCGATCACGTCCTGGACGCAGACGGCCTCCGTGAGCGCCCCGGACAGGTTCACGAGGTGGGAGATGGCCACCAGCCCGACCGCGGGCGGCGCCGCGGCGCGCACGGCCTCGGGTACGGGAGCCTCCGCCGCCGGGCCGCGGGCCGGTGAGATGCGCACGCTGACGCCGTTGCTGCTGGGATGGAGCTGGAAGGTGAGCCAGTCGCCGGGCGGCCGCAGCGCGGTGAACGAGGTGGGCTGCCTGCTGATCAGCGCCGCGCGGTGCCGCTCCTGGTGCACGGGGTCCTCCAGCCACGGCAGCGTCCGCCACAACGGGTGACCGAGCAGCTTGCGCACCGGCACGCCCAGCCGGCGGGACGCCGCGCCGTTGGCGTAGGTGACCCGCCCGTCGAGGTCGAGGGAGCACAGGCCGTCCGGCAGCCGGCCCACCATGCGCACCGCCTCGACCGCCGAGGAGACCCCGGCGACGGGGGCGCCGATCTCCACGTCCTGCCCGCGCCGGACCGGCCTGCCCTCGGCGGTCCGCCGCTCCAGGCTGCGGGCGAGCTCCCCGCTGGCGGTGAGCAGGCGCTCGCGCTCCCAGTCGGACAGCTCGGGCGGATGGGCGCCCGGCCAGGTGACGAACACCGAGCCGAAGGCGGTGGCGGCGGTCGCGACGGGCAGCGCGGCGAGGGTGAACGGATAGGGCAGGACGAGCGCGATCCGCGGGTACCGGCGCGCCATCTCCTCCTCGCCGCCGACCCAGACGAGCCGGCGTTCGCGCAGTGCCTCCGCGACGGGGATCGGGGCGCCCAGCCCCACCCGTTCCCATGGCGCGGCGAAGGCGCGCGGCAGACCGGCCATCACGGCCATCTCCAGCACCGGCTCGCCCGGCGCGAGGAGGTAGATCCCGCCCGCGTGCGCCCGCACACCGTCCATCATCGCGAACAGCGCCGGTGCCAGGAGGCTTTCGTCCGTCCACTCCGCGGCGTCGGGGTGGGACGGTGCGGGAGGGGGCCCGTCCGGCACGGGTACCACCTCCTCAGTCTCTTCCCGTCCAGACTGCATCCGGGCGGCGGACCGCGCATGCGGGGGCCCGCGAGGTCGGGAGGGCGCGGGCTGCGTTCGGGATGTTGCCGCCAACTCCCCTGATTCTTCGAGCAGATCACATGCGGCGTTTTTGTTCGAACCTCTTGGCGTTCGACTGGCCCGGTGCTTCAATGTGGCGCTGTTAGGAAGGTTTCCTAACCTCTGACCCACGGAGTCACCCGTGCAGATCCCCCCACACCGTCATGCACGCTCCCTCCCCCGCCGGCGCGTCGTCCTCTACGCGACCGCCGCCCTGACCGCGGGCGTCCTGGCCGCCGGCGCCGGCACCCTGGCCTCGGCCGCGCCGGGGCAGCCGGCCGCCGCGGCGGCCGGCGTCGGGCTCGACGACGCGCACAAGAAGGACATCGCCATGCAGCTGGTGTCCAGCGCCGAGAACTCCTCACTGGACTGGAAGGCCCAGTACAAGTACATCGAGGACATCGGCGACGGCCGCGGCTACACCGCGGGCATCATCGGCTTCTGTTCGGGCACCGGTGACATGCTCGAACTCGTCGAGCTGTACACCGACCGCAAGCCGGGCAACCCCCTCGCCCGCTACCTGCCCGCACTGCGCCGGGTCAACGGGACCGACTCGCACAGCGGCCTCGGCTCCGGCTTCGAGAGCGCCTGGCGCAGCGCCGCCGCCGACACGGCGTTCCAGCAGGCGCAGAACGACGAGCGCGACCGCGTCTACTTCGACCCCTCGGTCACGCAGGCCAAGGCCGACGGGCTGCGCGCACTGGGCCAGTTCGCCTACTACGACGCGATCGTGATGCACGGCCCCGGCGAGGACAAGGTCAGCTTCGGCGGCATCCGCAAGACCGCCCTGTCCAAGGCCAAGAGCCCCGCGCAGGGCGGCGACGAGACGGCGTACATCAACGCCTTCCTCGACGCGCGCAAGGCGGCGATGAAGACCGAGGAGGCGCACAGCGACACCAGCCGGGTCGACACGGAGCAGCGCGTCTTCCTCAACAACGGCAACCTCGACCTCAACCCGCCACTCAAGTGGAAGGTCTACGGGGACAGTTACACCATCAACCAGTAGCCCCCCGCGCACGGCGTTCCGGGCGGCCTCCCTGACCGGGGGGTCGCCCGGAGCGGCGCCGGGCCCGGGATCCGGGGCCTAGGCCAGACCTAGCCGAGTTCCAGGCTGGTGACGCCGTACATGCCCGCCAGGTCGACGTCCGGGACCGGGCCCGTGTACATGCGCGCGGCCTCGAACGAGGGCGTCAGGCCGAGGTGCTCCACCAGGCGCACGGCGGCCTCGTTGGGCTCGGGCACGTCGATCACGAGGGGCTCCCCCGGCGCGGTCCGCGCGAGCCCCATGAGCAGCGCGAGGGCGACCTTCCCCGACGAGGCGTACAGCGGTCCCACGCGGGACGGCCCGCGGGCGGCGCGCAGCACCCCCAGTCCCCGCAGCCGGCCGTCGGCGACGGCCGCGAGGGCGGTACGGTCCGGCAGGGTGATCCAGGAGGCGAGGAACGCGTCGCGCTCGGCGGGGAAGAACCGCTTGTCGTAGCGGGCCAGTTCGCCGAACCCGACGCTCCTGGCGTCGATCAGCGCGACGCCTCCGGGCATGACCCCGCCGGACGGCGTCCCCTGGTAGCGGATGTTCCGCCAGGCCGTGCTGAAGCCCGACCTGCGGTAGTTCTCCTGCTGCGCGACGACCCCGTCGAGGCCCACGTTGCGGCCGGCGAGATGCTCCAGCCCGGCGCGCCAGACCCGGATCCCGTAGCCGTGGCCGCGGAAGGGCGGCCGGGCGATGTAGAGGCCGACGAAGCCGAAGTCCGCTCCGTAGCGCACCGCGGAGACCGAGGCGACCGGCTCGCCGTCGAGTCTCCCGAACAGGAAGCCGGCCGGATCGGCGGGGAAGAAGGCCTGCCCGTCGGACCTGCCGGGGTTCCATCCTTCGTCCTCGGCCCAGTCGGAGAGCCGGCTGATGTCCTCGGCGCCTGCGGAGGAGACGTGGAACGCGGTCATGGGGACCTACCTCGGGAATCGGTTGCCGGGACGCGGCGCCGGGCACCGCGTGCGCGAGGGCGCCGAGGACGCGGCGCGGGTACGGGCGATCAGGAGGGTGACGTCGTCGGGCGGTGTGGCGCTCGGCAGGGTGCCGAGCACCGCCGCGCAGAGGTCGTCCAGGCGTCCGGGCCGGTCGAGGGCGCGGCGCACACGCTCCATCCCGGTGTCGACGTCGTGCCGGCGGTCCTCGATGAGGCCGTCGGTGTAGAGGGCGATGAGGCTGCCCACGGGCAGCTCCACCTCGGCGGCCTGGTACGGGGGCATCCCGAGGCCGAGCGGTGTGCCGTTGGGCAGGTCGAGGAAGGTGACGCCGCCTTCGGGGTGGCGGACTGCCGGCGGCGGGTGCCCCGCCCTGGCCATGGCGCAGCGGCGGCTGGCGGGGTCGTAGACGGCGTACAGGCAGCTGGCGCTCACGGAGGAGGCGTGCGGGCCCTCGCCCTCCTCCTCGGCGAGGCGGATGATCGTCTGGTCGAGGTGGGCGAGGAGCTGTTCCGGCGCCAGGTCGAGGTCGGCGAGCGTCCGTACCGCCGTCCGGAGCCGCCCCATCGTGGCCGCGGCGTCGATGCCGTGCCCGACCACGTCGCCGACGACGAGCGCCACCCGCTCGCGCGGCAGCGGGATCACGTCGTACCAGTCCCCGCCCACGCCGTCCTCCAGGTCCGCGGGGAGGAAGCGGGAGACGACGTCGAGGCAGGGGCCGCCGCACACCCGGCGCGGGAGCAGGCCCCGCTGGAGGGCGAGGGCGGTGGCCCGCTCGTGCGTGTAGCGGCGCGCGTTGTCCAGGCTCAGCGCGGCCCTGGCGACCAGTTCCTCGGCGAAGCGCAGGTCGTCCTCGTCGAACGGCCGCGGATCGTCCGTGCGCAGGAGCAGCACCACCCCCAGGACGACGCCGCGGGCCCTGATCGGGACGATCATCAGCGAGTGCATCCCGAACTCCTCGATCTTCCCGGCCCGCGCCGGGTCGCGGGTCAGCCACGGGGAGGCCGTGTCCAGGACCGGTTCGAGCAGGGAACGGCCGGTGGTCAGCACGCGTTTGAGGGGCGAGGACGAGGGCACGTACACCACGTCGCCGACCCGGGAGACCGCCTCGGGGGCGCCCTCGTGGACGGAGGACAGTCCCGCCCGGCGGAACACCGCGACGTAGTCGCCGTCCGGGCCGAGCCGGGACAAGGGCTCCTCACCGAGCCGCAGGGTGTCGGCAAGGTCGACGGTGACGTAGTCGGCGAGGCTGGAGATGGTGAAGGCGGCCAGTTCCTGCGCGGTGCGCATGACGTCCAGCGTGGTGCCGATTCGGGCACCGGCCTCGCCGAGCAGCGCCAGCCGGTCGCCGGCCCGGTGCTCACCGGTGATCCGCAGGACGACCAGGCAGACTCCCGTCGGCCGCCCCTCGGCGTCGTCCAGGCGGATGCAGCAGGCGGAGAGCGCCCCGTCGCGGCGGACGCCGTCCACCGCCGGTACGAGGTACTCCCGGCCGCTGACGGGCGTGCCGGTGGCCAGCACCTGGCGCATCACCGCCTCCAGCTCCCAGGACCCGGCGGGCAGCGCCGTGTCCGCGCGGTGGCCCAGCCGCCGCTCCCGCGGGATGCCGTCGTGGTCCTCCAGCGAGTCGCTGACCCAGGTGCACCGAAGGTCGGTGTCCCACAGGGCGATGCCGATCGCCGAGGGGGCGAGGGGGGAGCCCAGCGCCGCCCCGGTCACGCCCACCGCCCGCTGGAGCAGGTCGGCCAGGTCGATGGGTGCGGGTGATGCCATGTGCGTCGGTCCTTCGTCTGGGCTGCGGGGATGTGACGGGGCCCGGATCCGGCAGGGGGGCCGGAGCCGGGCCGAGGGGGTCAGCGCCTGAGGAGGTCCGCCGCGCGTTCCGCGATGGCGTAGACCGTGGCGGCGATGTCGCCCGAGGGGATGGCGGGCATCACCGAGGCGTCGGCGACCCGCAGGCCGTCGACGCCGTGGAGGCGCAGATCCGTGTCGACGACGGCGAGGTCGTCGACGCCGATCCGGCACGTGCCGACGGGGTGCATGCGGGAGGCCAGGGTGCGGCGTGCGTACGCCCGCAGTCCGGCGTCGTCCTTCACGTCGGGGCCGGGCAGGACCTCGTGGGCGCGCCATCCGTCGAGGGCGCGCGCCTGGCCGATCTCCCGTGCCAGGAACAGCGCTTCGACCATCGTGGCCAGGTCGCGGTCGTCACCGTAGTAGTCGGGGTCGACCAGGGGCAGGGCGCCCGGTTCGGCATTCGCGAGCCTGACGGTGCCGCGGCTGTGCGGGCGCATCGGGGAGACCGCGATCCGGTATCCCTGATCGTCCGGCACGTCGGCCGCGGGCGTCCGGCATCCCGGGGTGTCGGACAGGAGCACCTGCACGTCGGGGTCGCAGATGCCGAGCCGGCTGCGCACCAGGCCGATGGCCTCGCCGTGGTTGTTGGCCCCGGTCGGAACGGGCCGGGCCGCGCGGTGGACGACGGCGGCCACCGGGTGGTCCTGCAGGTTCGCCCCCACGCCCGGCCGGTCGAACGCGACGTCGATGCCCTTGTCCCGCAGGTGCCCCCGTGGGCCGAGGCCGGAGAGCATCAGCAGTTGCGGCGTCCCGATGGTGCCCGCGGTGAGCACGACCTCGCCGTGGCAGCCGATCGCGACGGTGCCGGTGCGGCCGGCGTGCCCGTACTCCACCCCGGCGCACCGTCCGTCGCGCAGGAGCAGGCGGTGGACCAGGGCACCGGTCACCACGGTGAGGTTGCGGCGGTGCCGGGCGGGGGTGAGGTAGGCGTCGGCGGCGCTCTGCCGCCGGCCACCGACGATGTTGAGGTCGCTCCAGCCGAAGCCCTCCTCCAGACCGGCGGCGATGTCGGCCGCCCGCCGGTAGCCGGTCTGGGTCGCCGCCGTGAGGAGCGCGGCCACGACGGGGTGGGGCGGGCTCGCCGGCCCCACGGTCAGGGGGCCGCCGACACCGCGGAGGGCGGGGTCGCGCCCGGGGGCGTTCTCGCTGCGCTTGAAGTACGGGAGCAGGTCGTCGTAGCCCCAGCCCTTGGCGCCGCCGGCGGTCCACGCACCGTAGCCGGAGTGGTGACCCCGCACGAAGGTCATGGCGTTGATGGCCGACCCTCCGCCCAGGCCGCGACCGCGCGCGAGGGGCGTGGTGGTGCCCGTGGCCGACTGCCGGACGGTGGTGTCGCCCCAGTTCGCGGACGTCCCCAGCAGCGTCGGCCAGGCGGACGGCGTCGCCGCCGCGGCCGGCGGCCCGTCGCCCCCCGCCTCCAGCAGGAGCACGCGTGCGCCGTCCGGCTCGGAGAGGCGCGCGGCGAGCACACTGCCCGCGGTGCCGCCGCCGACGACCACGAAGTCGTAGCTGTCCGTTATCGCATGCATGGATCACCTCTGACCGGCCACGTCCGGCGTTTCCAGTGATAGCCCTGACCGGCTAACACCGGACACCATAGCCCCAACCACCACCAATCGAACAGATCGTTCGCTATTGCCACTATCGCCAATGGATATGGACGAAACCTACCGAACCATCACAGGCGTCCCGGACCCCCTCGATCCCGGGACGCGTGCGCGGACGTGCGCCCCGCCGCAGGCGGGCGAATGCCTCGCGAATCCCGGACACCCCTTCCGCTCAGGCAAGTTCATCGCCAAACGCCCTACCCAGGGATGGATGAAAGTTGTACGGTCCACGGGATCATGTCCCCTCACGGAGGTACTCGCCATGGCGTCAATGGGCGTACCCGACGTCCTCACCCGTGCCCGCACCGTCGCACCGCCGGGGTGGAGCCGCTGGCTGGTACCGCCGGCCGCACTCTCCATCCACCTCGCCATCGGGCAGGCGTACGCCTGGAGCGTGTTCAAGCCCCCGCTGGAGTCCTCGCTCGGGCTGAGCGGCACCCAGTCCGCGCTGCCGTTCCAGCTCGCGATCGTCATGCTCGGGCTGTCGGCCGCGTTCGGCGGAACCCTCGTCGAGCGCAACGGCCCCCGGTGGGCCATGTGCGTCTCGGCCCTCTGCTTCGCCTCCGGCTTCCTCATCTCGGCCCTCGGCGCCGCCACGAGCCAGTACTGGCTGATCGTCGTCGGTTACGGACTCGTCGGCGGCATAGGCCTCGGCATCGGCTACATCTCGCCGGTCTCCACGCTCATCAAGTGGTTCCCCGACCGGCCCGGGCTCGCCACCGGCATCGCCATCATGGGCTTCGGCGGCGGCGCCCTCATCGCCTCCCCCTGGTCGACGGAGCTGCTCTCCTCCTTCGGCGCCGACTCCTCCGGCATCGGGCAGACCTTCCTGGTCATGGGCCTGGTCTACGCGGTCTTCATGACCTTCGGGGTGCTGCTCGTCCGGGTCCCCGCGGACGACTGGCGGCCCCCCGGCTGGAACCCGTCGGCCACGGCCGCGCGCCCGCTCGTCACCAACGCGCAGGTGTCCGCGCACAACGCGCTGCGCACCCCGCAGTTCTGGTGCCTGTGGGTGGTGCTCTGCATGAACGTGACGGCGGGCATCGGCATCCTGGAGAAGGCCGCGCCGATGATCACCGACTTCTTCGCCGAAACCTCCACGCCGGTGACGGCCACGGCCGCGGCCGGATTCGTCGGCCTGCTGTCGCTCGGCAACATGCTCGGCCGGATCACCTGGTCCTCCACCTCCGACCTGGTCGGGCGGAAGAACATCTACCGCCTCTACCTCGGCGCCGGGGCGCTGCTCTACCTGCTGATCGCCCTGGTCGGCGACGACTCCAAGCCGCTGTTCATCATCGCGGCCGCCGTCATCCTGTCCTTCTACGGCGGCGGGTTCGCCACCGTCCCCGCCTATCTCAAGGACCTCTTCGGGACGTACGAGGTGGGCGCCATCCACGGGCGGCTGCTGACCGCCTGGTCCACCGCGGGCGTGCTCGGGCCGCTGATCGTCAACGCGATCGCCGACCACGAGAAGTCGGCGGGCCAGACGGGACCCGACCTGTACTCCACGTCCTTCGTCATCATGATGGTGCTGCTGGTGATCGGCTTCGTCGCCAACGAACTGGTACGCCCGGTCCATCCGCGGCACCATGACGGACCGTCCGCCGGGACGAAGGCAACCGTCGGACCCGAGTCGGAAGGAGCCGTCCGATGACCGCTTCGAACCCCGCGCCCGCCCAGGCCACCGAGTCCCCCGCCGGGAACGGCCGGCTCCCGCTGATGGCCGTCGCCTGGCTGTGGGTCGGCGCGCCCTTCGCCTACGGCGTGTACGAACTCGTACTGAAGCTCAAGCAGTTGTTCACCGGCTGACCGACTGACCGGAACCGCGGCGCCCGCCACGGGCCGCCCCGTCCTGATGGACCCGGCGGCCCGTGGCGGTCCCGTGTGCGGACGGCCTCCGGACGCACCGCACGGGCGTGTCCGGGTCGCCGAGAACCGCCCGTACCGCGCTGCGGGACGGGCACCGGCCCATGGAGTGAGGAACCATGCCCGACAACAGCCTTACCCGTACCGGCGCGAGCCCCCGCACCCTGGGCGTCGGCCTGATCTGCGCGGTCGCCGGATTCTTCGTCCTCGGCATCGTCCTCGGCCCGGCCGCCGTCGTGTGCGGCCGGCTCGCCATGCGCCGCACGCCCCGGGGCGCCAGGCGGGTGTTCCCGCTGATCACCGTCGTGCTGGGCACGATCGACACCCTCATCGCCTTCCTCTGGCTCACCGGCGCCCACTGGGACGGCGGCGGGTTCATGTGAGCCGCGGCACGGACCCGGTCGACGGCACCGCGAGGCCGGACGGGAGGATGGCGGTCCCCCGTCCGGCCTCCGCCGTCCAGGAGCGCGTGTGCCCCTCTCCGACCCGTCACCGGTGCCGCGTGCCGTCGCCGCCCTGCTCGCCGTCGTGGCGGCCCTCGCTCCGACGGCGGGATGCGGCAGCGGCGACGGCTCGTCCGCGGGCCCGCGCGTCGTGCCGCCGCAGGCCGGGGCCTCCTTCGACTACCAGATCGGCGGCGGCTACCCGCCGCCCGGCGGTGTGCGGGTGGTCTCCCGCGACCGCACGGACAAGCCCGCCCCGGGTGTGTACTCCGTCTGCTACGTCAACGCCTTCCAGGCCCAGCCCGGCGAGCTGTCCTCGTGGCGCGCCCGGGACCCCGGCCTGCTGCTGCGTGACGAGGACGGCGGACTCGTCGTGGACGACGAGTGGGACGAGGCCCTGCTGGACACCTCCACCGCCGCCAAGCGCGAGGCACTGGCGGAGGTCGTCGGCGGGTGGATCGACGACTGCGCGGAGCGCGGGTTCCGGGCGGTCGAGCCGGACAACCTCGACTCCTTCGAGCGCTCCGACGGCCTGCTCACGTCCGCCGACAACGCCGCGTTCGCCCGGCTGCTCGCCTCACGCGCCCACGCCGCGGGGCTGGCCGTCGCGCAGAAGAACACCACCGAACTCCTCCCCCAGCGGTCCGCCATCGGCTTCGACTTCGCGGTCGCCGAGGAGTGCGGCGAGTTCGACGAGTGCGGGCGGTACGCCGCCGCGTACGACGACCGCGTCCTCGTCGTGGCCTACGACGCGGCCGACTTCACGGCGACCTGCCGCCGCTGGGGCGCCCGCCTCGCGGTCGTACTCCGCGACCGCGACGTCGCGCCCGCCGGGGAGCCGGGCCACCTCTTCCGTACCTGCTGACCGGAGCGAGGCGGCCACGCAGCGGGACCGGCCGGGGCGACGAGGCTCCCGCCCTGGCTAGGCCGTTTCTCTCGGATCACCTCGCCGACCAGATGAAGATGGCCGCGACCGGCGTAGGACCGTCCGAGGGCGTGGATGCGGCTCGCCGGGAGAGGCGCCCTTCGACGTGCCCCGGCGGCGTGCTGATGAGCCCGGACGATCGTGGAGTCGACCGCGACAGCGCAGTCGAGGTCGCCTTGGAGCCCGCGCGAATAGGCGGCGTGGAAAGCCTCGGCAGCAAGGTGGGCACAGGCCCAGTGAATATCGAGTTGCGATGCTCTGTGAGGCGTTGGTGAGACCTGTGCGCATCCTTCGTTTCAGGTCGCCTGCGTGGCCAGCCTGCGCAGGGCCCGCACGGCAGGTGATCCGGGGTCGGCCGTCATCAGGACGACTTCCTGGTCATCCTCGGGCACGAGCAGGACGTCGCAGTTCAACCGCAGCGCACCGACCTCTGGATGGTCCAGGGTCTTGGTGCGATGCCCGGGAGCGTGGACCGGACGCGCCTCCCAGATCTGCCGGAACTCCTCACTGCCGGTGTGCAGTTCGGCCAGCAGCGCGGCCAGCTGCGGGTCATGCGGGTAGCGGTCCGCGGCCCGGCGCAGCCGCGCCACCACGATGTGCCCGAATTCCTCGGCGCTGGAGCTCTCGTACATCCTCCCCTGTCCCAGGAAGCGGCGTCGGGCCAGGTTCGTCGTCCCGCCTCCAAGGTCGGCGCCGAGCAGTGCTCGGGCCAGGGGGTTCCAGGTGACAACGTCGTACGCCGCGTCAGTGACGATGGCACCGGTCTCCGGCAGCCGCTCCAGCATCCGGGCCACGTGCGGGCGCACCCGCCGCACGGCGCTGATGCCAGGCGGCGCGCTCGAACCCGCCAGGCCGAACAGATGGCTGCGCTCGGCCGGCGTGAGCCGCAGCGCGCGGGCCAGCGCGTCCAGGATCCGGGCCGATGGCCGCGGCCCCCGGGCCTGCTCCAGCCGCGTGTAGTAGTCGACCGACATGTGGGCGAGCTCCGCCACCTCTTCGCGGCGCAGACCCGGCGTGTGGCGGTCGGTGCCCGTCTCCGCCAGGCCGATCTCGCGTGGACGCAGGGCCGCCCGGCGGTCCCGCAGGTAGTGCGCCAGCTCCAGCCGCGCCATGTCGCCTCCTCCACTGCCTGGTACAGGCTGTCCCTGGCAGGGCACCCACGACCAGGGAAGTGTGGTTGCCATGAACGAACGCACAGCTCTGGTCACCGGTGCCAACAAAGGCATCGGTAAGTGTATCGCCCAGCTGCTCGCTGCCGAGGGCCTCACCGTGTACGTGGGCTCCCGTGACCTCGGGCGCGGGCAGCGGGCCGTCGAGGAGATCGGAGCCGGGGCCCGTCTGCTGGTCCTGGACGTGACAGATCCCGACGCCGTCGCACAGGCCGCGGCTCGGATGGACCGCTTGGACGTGCTGGTCAACAACGCCGGCATCTCGCCGTCACTCGCTCCCCCGACCGACACCGGCGTTGAGGAGTACCGGCGCACATACGAGACCAATGTGTTCGGGGTGGTGGCAGTGACCAATGCCTTCCTGCCCGCCCTGCGCCGGTCCCCGCACCCGCGCATAGTCAACATCTCCAGTGGCACCGCGTCGCTGACCTGGAGCACCACCCCCAACCCCCAGTTCACCCCGGGAAGCGGCGCCGCCGCCTACCGGTCGTCCAAGGCCGCTCTCAATGCCCTCACCGTCCTCTACGCCCAGACGCTGGCCGAGGACGGCTTCAAGGTCAACGCGCTCGCCCCCGGCCTGCGGGCCACTGATCTCAACCCCCGGGCCGCCGCTGCCGGCGGCGACCCGGCCGAGGCCGCGCAGGGTGCCCTCCGCCTGGCCCTGCTGCCGGACGACGGCCCCACCGGTGGCTTCTTCTCCTGGGACGGAACGCCCGTGCCCTGGTGAGTCATTGGCGGCGCCGGGGACGGGTGTCCCAGCCGCGAACCACAAACGCCGCGGCAGCCGAGGCGGCAGGCCGCCGCCAGGCTTCGACCGCGACGCCTACAAGCACCGCAACACCGTCGAGCGGTACATCAAAGGCTCAAGCAATGGCGCGGTCCGGCCACTCGCTATGACAAGACCGCCGCCATCTACCTGACCGGACTCCACGTCGCGGCCCTCTTCATCTTCTCGGCGAGGTGATCCGAAAGAAACGGCCTGGCCCAGGGCCGCGGACGCGCTGGCACGGTCGTTGCGGGCGGGGCGGACGGCGGCGACCGGCTCCACCGGAGCCGGGGGTTCACCGTCGTGGACCCCTGGGACGACCGGGGGCGCCCGGTCCGCGGGGAACAGGCCACGGGCCGCCCGCCACGCCCGGGGTCATGAGGTCGTCACGGCGTACCAGCGGCCGTCGCGCTGGTGGACCAGGTGGTGCGCGGCGAGGCTGTCGATGTGCCGCACGATGGTGGCGGGCTGGTAGCCGACGCTGGCGCTGAGGGCGTCGATGGTCGTCCCGTCGCGGCCGGCCGCGCGAAGCTGCTGGAGGGTCTTGAGAGCCGTACGGGCGAGGCCGGACTCCTCCGGGCCCGACACATCGGGGCGGGGCCCGGCGGGAGGCGGCACGGCGGCCGCGGCGGGCGCCGGCGCAGGCGCCGGGGCGACAGCCGGGGGCGGGACCGTCAGGACCGCGGCCGACCGGGCCGGGGCCGTCGCCGGCGGCGCGGCCGGAGCGGGGACGGGAGCGGTTGCCGCGGTGCGGGACGGTGCGGCCGGGGCGGGCGAGTCGGGCGAGGCCGGCGGGGTGGCCGTGGCGCCCGTCACGGCGGTTCCGACGGGGGCGACGGGCCTCGGCGTGCGATTGACCGTGCGGTGCTTGCGGCCCTTCTGGTGACGGCGGGTGCTCATCGGGCGGTCCTCCTTCACTGTGATCTTGAAGGGCCAACGGGGGACCGCCGCCGGAGTCACGCAGATGCGTGCATGCGGGGGACCCCCGTCGTCACCGGAGGGGCGCGAGGGGAATGTGCGGCGGCACCGCCGCCGTTGCAAGGGATCCGGACGGACCCGAGGAAGGGAAGCCCATGCCCCCCACGGACAGCCGGCGCGGTCACCGCGTCGACGCGGTACCCGGCACACAGCACGTGACGGTCAGGATCGACGGCAAGGTGGTGGCCGAGACCCGGCGGCCGGTGCTGGTCCACGAGACCGGACTGCCGGTGCGCTACTACATCCCGCCGCAGGACGTGGACCTGGCGCTCTTCCGCGGCAGCGACACCAACACCACCTGCCCCTACAAGGGCGTCGCCTCCTACAGGTCGTACGGCGACCACAACGACGTCGCCTGGTTCTACGAGGAGCCGCTGCCGTCGGTGCCGGAGATCGCCGGTCATCTCTCCTTCTACGACACCGTGGCCGAGGTCGCGGTCGAGGAGGCCTGACCGGCCGGACGGTGCGCGTCGGCGCACCGTCCGTCACACATCGACGACCATGCCCGGGGCATGTGCCGGTGCCCCATGCCCCACTCGAGGCACGACTGTTCGGTTTGCTGCGCACGACGGCCGCCGGGGAGCAATGATGGTCACATGGCGAATCCGACGATCCTGACCGTCGACGACGATCCCGCAGTCTCCCGTGCCGTGGCCCGGGACATTCGCCGCAGGTACGGGGACCGCTACCGGGTGGTGCGCGCCACCTCGGGGGACGAGGCCCTGAGCGCGCTGCGGGAGATCAAGCTGCGAGGGGAACAGCTCGCGGTGATGCTCGCCGACTACCGCATGCCGCAGATGAACGGGGTGGAGTTCCTCGAGGCGGCGATGGACCTGTTCCCGCTCGCCCGCCGTGTGCTGCTCACGGCGTACGCGGACACCAGCGCGGCCATCGACGCGATCAACATCGTCGACCTCGACCACTACCTCCTGAAGCCGTGGAGCCCGCCGGAGGAGAACCTCTACCCGGTGATCGACACCCTGCTCGACACGTGGATCGCCACGCCCGACCCGACGGCGTCCGAGACCCGCGTGGTCGGCCACCGCTGGTCGGCACCCTCGTTCAAGGTGCGCGACTTCCTCACCCGCAACCTGGTGCCCTACCGCTGGCTGCCCGCGGAGGAGCCCGAGGCCGAGCAGCTGCTGAACGCGGCGGGGCTGACCTCCGCCGACGTGCCGCTGGTGGTGACCGGGGACGGGACGACGCTGCTGCGGCCCACGGAGGCCGAGCTCGCCGCCCACGTGGGGCTGAGCACGGTTCCGGCCTCCGACTTCTACGACCTGGTGGTGGTCGGCGGCGGTCCCGCGGGGCTGGGCGCGGCGGTGTACGGCGCGTCCGAGGGCCTGCGCACGGTCCTGGTGGAGCGCCGGGCGACCGGCGGCCAGGCGGGGCAGAGCAGCCGCATCGAGAACTACCTCGGCTTCCCGGACGGCGTCTCCGGCGCCCAGCTGACCGACCGGGCGCGCCGCCAGGCGACGAAGTTCGGAGCGGAGATCCTCAGTACCCGGGAGGTCGTCGCGCTGCAGGCGGCGGGCAGCGGAAGGGTGCTGTCCTTCGGCGACAGGACGTCCATCGCGGCGCACACGGTGGTACTGGCGACCGGGGTGTCCTACCGCCGGCTCGAAGCGCCGGGGCTCGCGGAGTTCACCGGTGCCGGGGTGTTCTACGGCTCGGCCATGACCGAGGCCATGAACTGCACGGGCCAGGAGGTCTACATCGTCGGCGGGGCCAACTCGGCCGGGCAGGCCGCCGTCTACTTCTCCCGCAACGCGTGCAGGGTGCATCTGCTGATCCGGGGCGCCGACCTGCAGCGTTCGATGTCGCAGTACCTGATCGACCAGATCGCCGCCATCGGCAACATCGAGGTCCGCCCCTGCACGGAGGTCGTCGGCGGCAAGGGCGGCGACCACTTGGAACAGCTGATGCTCCGCGACGCGAAGACCGGCGACGTGAGCACCGTGGACGCCTCGTTCCTGTTCGTCTTCATCGGCGCCGAACCCCGCACGGACTGGCTGGAGGGCGTCGTCGAGCGGGACCGGCGCGGCTTCGTGATCACCGGCCCCGACCTGATCGCCGGCGGCAGGCGGCCGGCGGGGTGGCCGCTCCCCCGCGACCCGTACCACCTGGAGGCCAGCGTGCCGGGCGTCTTCGCCGCCGGCGACGTACGGGCGGAGTCGGTCAAGCGGGTGGCCTCCGCGGTCGGCGAGGGCGCGATGGCCGTATCCCTGGTGCACCGTTATCTGGAGGCGCAGTGACCACGACGGACCGGCTCGGGCCCGAGCAGTTGCGGACCCTGTTCCTGTTCGAGTCGCTCGGCGAGAAGGAACTGGGCTGGCTGAGCGAGCAGGGCCGGGTGGAGCGGATCCCGGCGAACAGCCCCGTCTACGCCGAGGGCGATCCGGCGACCTGCTTCTACGTGCTGCTGAGCGGCACGGTGTCGCTGGGCCGGCTCGTCCACGGCGACGTGGTGGAGGTCAACCGCACCGACCAGCGGGGCGTGTACGCCGGGGCGACGCAGGCGTACCTCGGAGACCGCGTCGAGCAGACGTACCCCAACTCGCTCAAGGCGGTGACCGACTGCGAGTTCTTCCTGCTCCCGGCCGAAGAGTTCGCCGGGGCGATGCACCGGTGGTTCCCGATGGCGGTGCACCTGCTGGAGGGGGCGTTCTTCGGCTACCGCAAGCAGAACACGATCATCGGGGAGCGCGAGCGGCTGCTGGCGCTCGGCTCGCTGTCGGCCGGGCTCACCCACGAGCTGAACAACCCGGCCGCCGCCGCGGTGCGGGCCACCTCGGCGCTGCGCGACCGGGTGACCGGCATGCGGCACAAGCTGGCGATGATCGCGGACGGCCGGCTCGACACCCGGCAGCTGCACGAGCTGGTCGAGCTGCAGGACGCCGCGATCAAGCGCATGGCGTCGGCGCCCGAGCGGTCGGCGCTGGACGCGGCCGACGCCGAGGACGAGCTGACGGACTGGCTCGACGACCACGGCGTCAACGGCTCCTGGGAACTCGCCTCGACGCTGGTCGCGGGCGGTGTGGACGCCGAATGGCTGGACTCCGTGGTCGACACGGTCGGTGAGGAACGGCTGGAGGCGGCGACCCGCTGGCTCACGTACACCCTCGACACCGAACTGCTCATGGGCGAGATCGACGACGCCGTCACCCGGATCTCCGGACTGGTGGGGGCCGCGAAGCAGTACTCGCAGCTCGACCGCGCCCCGCAGCAGACGGTGGACATCCACGCGCTGCTCGACGCGACGCTCACGATGCTCCAGGCGAAGATCCCCGGTGGGGTGCGGGTCGTCAAGGAGTACGACCGCAGCCTGCCGCAGATCCAGGCGTACGGTGCCGAGCTCAACCAGGTGTGGACCAACCTCGTCGTCAACGCCCTGGACGCCATGGGCGGTTCGGGCACCCTGACGCTGCGCAGCTCCTGGGACGGCGCCGACCGCCTGGTGGTGGAGGTGGGCGACACCGGTCCCGGCATCTCGCCGGAGATCCGGCCGCGGATCTTCGAACCGTTCTTCACCACCAAGCCGGTGGGTGAGGGCACGGGGCTGGGCCTGGACATCTCGTACCGCATCGTGGTCAACAAGCACCACGGCGACATCCGCGTCGAGTCCGCCCCCGGCGACACGCGGTTCACCGTGTGCCTGCCGGTCGCACAGCCCGAGACGCAGCCGGGGGACGCGGAACTGACGGGCTGAACCCTCCCCCGGGCGGAGGGGGGTTCAGGCCACCGGGCTCTTGGCCTTGGGAAGGGTCCGAGCACGGTCTCGGCCGACGGGCAACTGCCCGTCGGCCGCGCTCTTGAGCGAGCGCAGCGCCAGCAGCAGCACACCGATGTCGTCGATCAGGATCGGATCGGGCAGCAGGTCCACCGGGCAGACCAGGTAGACGAGCCCCGCCCAGAAGGCCAGTTTGCCCGAGCGCGGTACGTCCGCGCTGCGCAGCAGGGTACGGATCCGCGCCATCTTCACCACGAGCACGACGGCCACCACGAGCATCACCACGACCGCCACCGCGGCGATCACGAGGGCCGTGGTCGACCAGTCACCCAGGTCCATGTCTGCCTCCTGCGATCCCGTGTACCCGGCCGGTGTGCGCGGAAACGGTGCCCAGCCCCTGCGGAAAGGAAGCACAGATTACATGATCACGCCCAAGGAGATCTGGGAGACCGCCGGCCTGCCCGCGCGCCGGCTCGCCGGCCTGGCGCTGAATCCCGCGGCCCCCGACGACGTCCTGCTGCGGCTGCTCGCCGACGGTCCGCCCGCGGCACGGATGGTCCTGTGCCGCGACCGGGCGCTGCCGGACGCCGTGGTCGACGCCGTCGTCCGCCACCCCGACAGGTACACCCGCAGCTTCCTCGCCCGCAGTCCGCACGCCGAGCCGGCCCAGCGGGCGCGGCTGCTGGACGACCCGGAGTGGTTCGTGCGGGCGCACCTGGCCGACGCCCCCAGGATGCCGGGGGGCGTGCGCCCCAGGCCGCTCCCGGACTGGGCCGTCGTCCGCATGATCCTGACCTACGACAACGAAAGTTTGGGCGGCAACCTTTGCTTCCAGACCTCCGCCAAGCTGATGAAGTCGATGCGCACCCACCCGGAGCCGAAGGTGCGGCGCATGGGCGTCGCCTGGAACGGTGTGCCGGACGAGGCCCGCGACGCCCTGCTGGCTGATCCGGACGACGAGGTACGGGACAGCGTGCGGCGGCACCTGCGGCACGAGGACCCGGCCTGGGTGGAGCGGGAGCTGCCCGACCGGCCGTGCCATGGGCGGGCTCATGCGCTGATGCACTGCGCCCTGAGCCGAGGCGTCGTGGAGGGCGTGCTCAACGCCCCCGTGGGTGAGGGGGACCGGTGGATGATCGCCGGCAACCCCACCCTTCCCGCCGATGTGGTGGCCCTGCTGGCCGCCGACGCCGACCCCGAGGTGCGGGAGCGGATCGCGCACCGCTCCGACCTCGGGCCGGACGAGCGGCGGGCGCTCGCCGCGGACACCGATCCGCGGGTGCGGCTCGCGCTCTCGGTGCATCCCGCGCTGAGCGAGGCGGAACGCGCGGCGATCGACTACGAGGTGCCGGCGGGCGGCATTTTCGGACCCGTACTGCAACGCCTGGTGCCGCGGGATCCCGCGGCGGTACGGCGGGACGCCCTGTCCGGCCATCCATTGCTGCGACGACGCGCCGCCAGGGACCAGAGCCTGCCGTCCGACCTGGTGCCACGGCTGGCCGCGGACGACGACCTCGGCGTGCGCGTACTGCTCGCGCAGAACCATCCGGAGGCGCCCGCCGAGCTGCTGCTGAGCGCCTTCCTGGAGTACACCGGGTACGAGCGCGAACTCCTCCTCACCCGGCCGCGCTTCCCCACCGCCGGGCTGTCCCGCCACGCCGGGGACGAGGACCCCGCGGTCCGCGCCCTGGCCGCCCGCGACCCGGCCACCGCGGCGGAGACGGTGGACCGGCTGACCCGCGACCCCGATCCCGGTGTACGGGCGGCCGGGGCGGGCCATCCGAACCTCCCCCGGGCCCGGCTCGCGGAGTTGCTCGACGACGAGGAGCTCGCGCACCGGGCGGCGGCGAACCCGGCGCTGGAGCCCTCGGTCATGCGCAGGCTGGTGGCGCACCTTCCGCTCCCGGCCGATGCCGCCGGATGACCGCCGTCAACCGCTCGTAGGCAGTGCGCAGTTCGCGTCGGGCGAAGTCCTGGCGCACATCGATGAGGGCGCCGTGGGAGGCGGTGGGGTCGACCGTGAAGCGGTCGTGCCAGCCGCCTCCCGAGGCGATGATCACGGGGGTGTCGACCCCGTCGAACTGGTCGGCGGTGATGTCGACGCGCAGGCCGTTCTTCTCGATCCACGCGTGGGTGGCACGGTCCTCCCACCCGCTGACGTACGTCCACACCCCCTGCCCGTTCTCGTACAGGTACTGGCCGAGGAGGATCGAGGCGTCTCCGCAGGAACCGTGCGGGAAACGCCCCAGGGAGACCAGGCCCGGGTCGGGGCAGTCGACGATCGCCTGCCGGAATCCGAGGACCAGTGTGCGGAGTTCGGACACCCGCGGAGTCTAACCCGTGAAGATCATCTGTGGGACCCGTGGAGTCGGTCCTTCTGCTCGACGTGGGCCCGGGCGCCGGAGGACGGGGGGCACGAGGGGGCGGAGGGCATGCCGGCGGCAGCGGCCGGACGCGGTACCCGAGCCGGTTGCGGCCGCTGCGGCGGCAGTCAACCGAGCGGGCCCGGTGCCGTCAAGACTTCACGTCAGGATCGGTGCGGAACGCATGGCGGAGCCGGATGAGGTCGGTCCACTTCAAGTCCCGAACGCATTCGACTCCCCGCAGGTCACGGCGGCGCAAGTACCTGAAGCCCCCGTCGAACTGTTGACTCCTCGGAAACACTTTGTGCGAGGAGTCTTGACCGCGACTTCTGTCACGTCTTAACTCACGCCCTGAATTAAGTCGTGAGGCTGACACAGGAGTTCCTATGAGACCCGAAGTCAACGCCGCCCGCCGCAGACCCCTGGGGCTGATCGCCCTGCTGGCCGTGCTCCTCGCCCTGCTCACCGTCCCCGCCGGCCCCCTCACCGGCGCCCACGCCGCCGCCTGCGGCACCGCCAACGCCGCACAGGGCAGGACCGCCACCGCCTCCTCCACCGAGAACGGCTCCTTCGCCGCCGCCAACGCCGTCGACGGCAACACCGGCACCCGCTGGTCCAGCGCGTTCAGCGACCCCCAGTGGATCCAGGTGGACCTCGGCGGCTCCCAGACCGTCTGCGAGGTCGTCCTCGGCTGGGAGGCCGCGTACGCCAAGGCCTACCAGATCCAGCTCTCCGCCAACGGCACCGACTGGACCACGGTCGCCTCCACCACCACAGGCGCCGGCGGCACCGAGACCCGCGCCGTCAGCGGCACCGGCCGCTACCTGCGCGTGTACGGCACCACCCGCGCTACCGCATACGGCTACTCGCTGTGGGAGCTCGCCGTGCACACCACCGACGGCGGCACCGGCCCGGTGATCCCCGGCGGCGGCGACCTCGGCCCGAACGTCCTGGTCTTCGACCCCTCGACACCGGGCATCCAGGCCAGGCTGGACCAGGTCTTCCAGCAGCAGGAGTCGGCGCAGTTCGGCACCGGGCGCTACGCGCTGCTGTTCAAGCCCGGCACCTACAACAACATCAACGCCAACATCGGCTTCTACACCTCGATCGCCGGACTCGGCCTCTCCCCCGACGACACCACCTTCAACGGCGACGTGACCGTGGACGCCGGCTGGTTCAACGGCAACGCCACCCAGAACTTCTGGCGCTCCGCGGAGAACCTCGCCCTGAACCCGGTGAACGGCACCGACCGCTGGGCCGTCGCCCAGGCCGCGCCCTTCCGCCGCATGCACGTCAAGGGCGGCCTCAACCTCGCCCCCAACGGCTACGGCTGGGCCAGCGGCGGCTACATCGCCGACAGCAAGATCGACGGCACCGTGGGCCCGTACTCGCAGCAGCAGTGGTACACCCGCGACAGCTCCGTCGGCGGCTGGACCAACGGCGTGTGGAACATGGTCTTCTCCGGGGTGCAGGGCGCCCCCGCGCAGAGCTTCCCCAACCCGCCCTACACCACGCTCGACAGCACCCCCGTCTCCCGTGAGAAGCCCTTCCTCTACCTCGACGGCAACGACTACAGGGTCTTCGTCCCCGCCAAGCGCACCAACGCCCGTGGCACCAGCTGGGGCAACGGCGCGCCGCAGGGCTCCTCGATCCCGCTGAGCCAGTTCTACGTCGTCAAGCCCGGTGCGACGGCCGCCACCATCAACGCCGCGCTCGCCCAGGGCCTCAACCTGCTGTTCACCCCGGGCATCTACCACATCGACCAGACCATCGACGTCAACCGGGCGAACACCGTCGTGCTCGGCCTCGGCCTCGCGACGATCATCCCCGACAACGGCGTGACGGCCATGAAGGTCGCCGACGTCGACGGCGTGAAGCTCGCCGGGTTCCTGATCGACGCCGGTGCGGTCAATTCCCAGGTGCTGCTCCAGGTCGGCCCGCAGGGCGCGGCCGCCGACCACGCCGCCAACCCGACCACCGTGCAGGACGTCTTCATCCGCATCGGCGGCGCCGGACCGGGCAGGGCGACCACCAGCATGGAGGTCAACAGCGACGACACCGTCATCGACCACACCTGGATCTGGCGCGCCGACCACGGCGCCGGAGTGGGCTGGGACACCAACCCCGCCGACTACGGCCTACGCGTCAACGGCGACGACGTCCTGGCCACCGGCCTGTTCGTCGAGCACTTCAAGAAGTACGACGTCCAGTGGAGCGGCGAGAGGGGCAGGACGATCTTCTTCCAGAACGAGATCGCCTACGACGCGCCCAACCAGGCCGCCATCCAGAACGGCGCCACGAAGGGCTGGGCCGCCTACAAGGTGGACGACTCGGTGAACAGCCACGAGGCCTGGGGCCTGGGCAGTTACTGCAACTTCACCACCGATCCGACGATTCGCATGGACCACGGCTTCGAGGTCCCGGTGAAGTCCGGGATCAAGATGCACGACGTCCTGGTGGTCTCCCTGGGCGGCATGGGCCAGTACGACCACGTCATCAACGGCACCGGTTCCGCGACCTCCGGCACCTCGACCACGCCGTCCACGGTGGTCTCGTTCCCCTGACGGCTCAGGACAGGGGCGCCCCGCTCCTCCGGCGGGGCACCCCGTGAGCCGTGCTCAGGCGGCCGGCCGGTGGCGGGAGTGCAGCACCTCGCCCACGGCGACCGCGGCCGCCATGGCGAGCCCGGCCACCGGCACCGCCGCGGGCCCGCAGAAGGTGCTCGCCAGCACCGCCAGGGCGCAGCCGGGCAGCACCGCGTGCTCGGCGAACCCGCGCTTGGCGCTGCGGGAGTGGATCAGCCAGACCGTCAGCAGGAAGACGGCGGTCGGCAGCGTGACGGCGGCCGCGGCGGCCGTCTGCGAGATGTGCGCCTTGCCCACGGCCTGCTCGACCACCACCTCCAGTCCCGCGCCGATGGCGGCGGCCGAGCCGAATACGAGGTAGTGCCCGTAGCCCCACAGGAACGCCCGCGCACTGCTGGTGAGGTGCTGGTGGATGGGGACGGCGAAGTAGATCCAGTAGGCGGAGAACACGATCAGCAGTCCTCCGAGGCCGACGGGCAGCAGCTCGCCGAGCGCGGAGAACTCGTCCACGGCGGACTGCACGGCCACCGTCGCGGCGGCCACCGACTCACCGAGCACGATGATGGTGAAGAGGCCGTAACGCTCGGAGATGTGGTGCGGATGCCAGGTGGTGCGCTGCGCCCGCTCGGCCCAGACGGGCACCGAGAGTTCCGCCACCGCCAGGATCAGGAAGCCCCAGTACCACAGCCCGCCGACGGGCTGGAGCAGCAGGAGCACCCATCCCACCTGGACGACGACCAGACCCGCGGCGTAGCTCAGCGCCGTGGTCCGCGCCGGTCCGCCCGCGTTGCGTGCCGCGCGCAGCCACTGGAATGCCAGTGCGATGCGCATGATGACGTAGCCCGCTACGGCGATCGAGAAGTCGTTGGCGTCGAACGCACGGGGAACCCCGGCCGCCAGCACCAGGACCCCGGCGATCTGGACGAACGTGGCGATGCGGTACGGCACGTCGTCGGTGTCGAAGGCCGAGGCGAACCAGGTGAAGTTCAGCCACGCCAGCCAGATCGCGAAGAAGACCAGGCAGTAGCCGAGGACACCCTGCCCGGCGTGGCCCTCGGCGACCGCGTGCACCAGCCGCACGCCGGCCTGGGCCACCGCCACCACGAAGCAGAGGTCGAAGAACAGCTCCAGCGGCGTGGCGACCCGGTGCGGCTCGTGCGGGTCCCGGGCCGTCATCCGGACCAGCGGGCGGAAGCGGCGGTCCGGCACCGCCTGATCGTGATCGGTCATCCGCGCATCGTAGGCGGTGCACACGTGCCCGCGCCCGAAGGGACCGGGCACGGGCACGTGGCGGGGGACGGGATGGAGGTCAGGCGCAGCCGTCCTGGAGGAGTCCGGCCCGCAGCCGGGCCAGGGTGCGCGAGAGCAGCCGCGAGACGTGCATCTGCGTGCAGCCCATGATCTCGCCGATCTGGGCCTGCGTCAGTTCCTCCACGTACCGCAGATGGAGCAGCTGCCGATCGCGTTCACCGAGCTCCACGACGAGCGGTGCGAGTGAGCCGAGGTCCTCGACGAGTTCCATGGCGGGGTCGACCGCGCCGATGAAGTCGGCGAGCACCGTCTCGCCGTCGTCGCCGTCGTCTCCGTTCATGGCCGCGTCCAGCGAGGAGGCGGTGTAGCCGTTGGAGGCCACCTGGGCCTCGACGACCTCGGCCTCGGAGAGGTCCATGAGCGCCGCGAGCTCGGCCACCTTCGGGGCGCGGCCCAGCCGGGAGGACAGCTCGTCCCGGGCGCGGGCCAGTTCCACCCGGCGCTCCTGGAGGCGGCGCGGCACGTGCACGGCCCAGGTCGTGTCGCGGAAGAACCGCTTGATCTCACCGACGATGTAGGGCACGGCGAAGGTGGTGAACTCTACCTCGCGCGAGATGTCGAACCGGTCGATGGCCTTGATCAGCCCGATCGTCCCGACCTGGACGATGTCCTCCATCTCGTCGCTGCGGTCGCGGAAGCGCCTGGCGGCGAACCGCACGAGCGACATGTTCATCTCAATGAGGGTGTTGCGGGCGTACTGGTACTCCTGGGTGCCCTCCTCGAGCACCGTCAGGCGCTCGAGAAAGAGCTTCGACAGGCGGCGCGCGCTCGTGGGAGCCACGCTGCTCGGGTCGGTGATCTGCGGCAGTACGTCGACCTCGGGGCTCTCGACCCCGGTGCTCGTCCCGCTCACGGTGGCGATCACGGCTCCTCCTCGCACCTCTGCACCTCTACGTCATGTTCGCTTGCGTTGCCCCTCGCGTACCCGCTACTCCGCGAAGCATTCCCACCGATCTCAGATGGACGTGAATCGCGCCAAGGGCAGCGTAGGACCGGCCAGTCCGGGCAGACCAGTCAGGGACCGAGGATGCCTACGGGGTGATCGTGCGTGTACAGCATTGACCTAGACACGGAAGGCGCCGGGACCGTGCGGCCCGCTCCGGCGGACCGGCCGCTGCCCACCACCATCGGCGAAGCACGTGACTTCGCCCGTGCGCGGCTGCGAGGAGTCGATCCGGAGCGGGTCGAGGACTGCCTGCTGGTCGTCTCCGAACTGGTCACCAACGCCTTCCGGTACGGCGGCGGGCTGGCGGGCTTCGACGTCGTGGCGGCGCCGGACGCGATCCGCGTGTCCGTCCAGGACCACAACGACCGGCTGCCGGCCCCGCCCCCGCCCTCCGAGCGCTTCCTGCCCGGCGGCTACGGCCTGCGCCTGGTGCGCCGGCTGGCCCGGGACATCCGGGTGACGCTGCTGCGCGCGGGCGGCAAGACCATCCACGTGCACCTGCCGCGCTGACGCGCCTCCTCCCCCGACGTCGTACGTGTGGACGAACGGATCGCGGTAACACGCACCCTTGGTGCAACGAGACCCGCACCACGGCCAGTTCGAACGTCGGGGCCGGACGACGGCCCCCGGGAGGCACACCATGACCACGGGCATCATCATCGGGGCGGTCGTCGTCGCAGTCCTGATCGCCCTCGCCGCGGTCGTCACGACGCGGCGTGGCGGCGGCGGTACCGGACAGCTCAGGCGCCGCTTCGGACCGGAGTACGAACGCACGGTCGCCCGGCACGAGGGCGACACGGACGCCGCGCACCGCGAGTTGCAGGAGCGCGTCGACCGGCACGGCGGTCTGGCCACGGAGCCGCTGAGCGCACGCCGGACCGAGGAGTACCGCGTCGAGTGGGCCGCCCTGCAGGAGCGGTTCGTCGACTCCCCCGCGAAGGCGGTGCGCGACGCCTCGGCGCTGCTGGACCGGCTGGCGCACGAACGCGGCTTCCCGGAGCACACCTCGGGCGAACAGATCGACGCCCTGTCGGTCCACCGCCCCCGGCACCTCCAGGCCTACCGCGACCTGCGCGGCGCCGCGGAACCCCGTAAGGACGGTGACCGCACCACGGCGGACACCGAGGAACTGCGCGCGCGGCTGCTCGGCGCCCGGGCGCTGTTCGACGACCTCATCGCGGTGGACAAGGAGCCCCGCACCACCTCGCGCGAGGACGGCGCGGGTGACGCGGACTCCGGCCGAAACGGCTCCCATCGCTTCCACCTGCCGTCCTGGAGCAGCCGATGAACCCCACGCACGAGCACCACGACACCGACGGAACCCACGGAACCGACAGGAGCGACCGGGCCGCCACGACGGACGGCACCGGCACCGGCACCGGACGCGAGGGGAGCACGGCCCCCTCCGGGCAGACCCCCGGCAAGCCGAAGTCCCCCGTGCCCGAGAGTGCCGACAAGACCGACAAGGCTGACAAGTCCGACAAGAGTGACGAGCCGTCTGCCGCGCGCCGACCCACCAATTGGTCACGGCCCGAGGACGGGGCGAGGCCCACGACGGCCGGCACGAAGCCCGAGCACGACGCCAAGCCCGAGCAGGACGCGAACCCGGCGACGGCCGGCGGCCCCGGCACCGGCTCCGGCTCCGGCCCCGCAGCGGCCGAGAAGCCCGGCGGCGGCCCGGTGCGACAGGAGGAGCGGGTGCCCGTCCCGGGCGCTCCGCCGCGCGTGGACGGCGCGGTGGACAAGTTGCAGCAGCGGCTGCAGCACGCGGTCGGCGGCTTCGTCGACGAGCCTCGCCACGCCGTGGAGGAGGCCGACGAGGTCCTCGGCGAGGCCACCGAGCGGCTGGTGGAGGAACTGCGCAGCCGGCGCGACGAACTGCGCTCGGGCTGGCGGGCCGGCGGAGGGAACGAGAGCGAGCGCGGCGACACCGAGAGGCTGCGCCTGGCCCTGCAGGGCTACCGCGACCTCGTCGACCGCGTCCTGCACATCTGAGGACCGCACGCCACGGACGGCACGAAGGCCGGTGGGCCGGGAAACCCGAGGGTTTCCCGGCCCACCGGCCTTCGTGCGCGCCCGGTCGCGCGTCAGTCGCCCGTGTGGCGGTACCGGGCCCACAGCGGCAGGCCGTACCAGCAGACCAGGTACCAGACCAGGACGGCGGCGACGAGCCACGGCACGAAGTCGTCGTGGGTGGCGGCGCGCAGCACCAGCAGCAGCGCCGAGGTCATCGTCGCCAGCAGCAGCACGAGCCCGACGAAGGTGAGCCGCGAGGCCCAGCGCACCGCCTGCGGCTTGATGCGGCTGCCGGAGACGATCCGGTGGAAGGAGACCGGGCCGATCAGCGCCCCGGTCGCACAGGCGCCGAGCACGACGGTGACGATGTAGATCGTGTGGTCGGTCGACCCGAGCCGGTCGTAGTGCGGGGTGAACACGACGGTCAGCAGGAAGCCGAAGAGGATCTGCACGCCCGTCTGGGCGACCCGCACCTCCTGGATCAGCTCGCCCCACTTCCGGTCGGCGCGCTCGTCCTCGGTCTCGTCCCGCCCGTCCCTCGGGCCGGTCCGGCCGTCCGGGTCGTCACTGGACATGGCACCCTCCCCTTCCTCTGTCGTGCACGTCATAGCTGACTTACCATCGGCTGCCCGTGTCGCGCCGGGCGTGGCCCGGGCACGACGAGGACGGCGGCCGGTCCGGTCGCCGTCCTCGTACGCGGTCCGGCTGCCCCCGCCCGGGGCGGGGGCAGCCGGACCGCGGTGCTCACCGCCGCGACCTGCTGCGCGCCAGCAGGCTCACTCCGACGGCCGCGAGGCCGATCTGTATCAGCCACTCGACCCAGTCGACCCCGTCGGTGTCGGCGACGCCGAACCCCTGGGCGATCGCGCTGCCGATGAAGGCCGCCACGATGCCGACGACGATCGTCCACAGCACTCCGATCGGCTGCCGCCCCGGCGCCACCAGACGCCCCAGCACACCGATGATCAGACCGATCACGATGGCACTGATGATGCTCGAGATCTCCATCTCCACCTCAACCCCAGCTTCGTCCGGCGCCTGGCCGGAAGTGTGTTCGCATCACGCGGATACCCCGGGCCGGACACTCCACGCAGCCCGCCCCGCACCGTGTCGCCGGGTGTGTTCCGGCCGCGACGGGGCACCCGGTGGACCGGAGGCAGTCGGGGCAGGGAGGCCAGTATGGACACGACGGTGGGTGCGGGTGCGGTACGGCCCGGGACGCGGGGGAGGAAGGCGATCCGCGCCGGGGCGCGGGCGGGTCTGGCGGCGCGTGGGGTCATCTACGCGCTGCTCGGGGTGCTGGCGCTGCGGGTCGCCTTCGACGGTTCCTCGGAGCAGGCCGACCGGGGCGGCGCGGTGACCCGGCTCGCGGCGCAGCCCTTCGGCGGGTTCCTGGTCTGGGCCCTGGCGGCGGGGTTCGCCGGGATGACGCTGTGGCGGTTGTCGGAGGCCGCGTTCGGCGCGGCGGGCCCGGACGGGGACAAGGCCGGCAAGCGGCTCATGTCCGCCGCCCGCGCGGTGTTCTACGCCTTCGTGACGTACTCGGTGGTGACCTTCGCGGTGAACGGCTCCTCCGCGGGCGGTTCGAGCGACAGCACCTCCAAGGACGTCACCGCGCACGCCCTGGGTTGGCCCATGGGCCGCTGGCTGGTGGGGGCGGCGGGGCTGATCCTCGCGGGAGCGGGGGTGTGGATCGCGGTACGGGCGCTGCTGCGCCGCTTCCGCAAGCACCTGCGGACCGGAGCGATGTCGCCGCGGGCGCGCCGGGTGGTCGACTTCCTCGGGGTCGCCGGAGGGGCCAGCCGGGGCGTGGTGTTCGCCGCCGCGGGCTGCTTCGTCGTCGTGGCGGCGGTCCGCTTCGACCCGGACCGGGCGAAGGGCCTGGACGACACTCTGCGCACGTTCCGGGACACCCCCGCCGGGCCGTGGCTGCTGGCGGTGGTCGCGGCGGGGCTGGCGCTGTTCGGGGTGTTCTCCTGGGCGATGGCTCGCTGGCGGAGGGTCTGAACCGCGCCGGGCGCGCGGATCAACGGCCCGGGAGCTTCACCACCGTCACGAAGAAGTCGTCGATCTGCCGGACCACGTCGATGAAGCGGTCGAAGTCCACCGGCTTGGTCACATAGGCGTTGGCGTGCAGCTTGTAGCTGCGCAGGATGTCCTCCTCGGCCTCGGAGGTGGTGAGGACGACGACCGGGATGGTGCACAGGTCGGCGTCGGCCTTGATCGCGGCGAGCACCTGGCGGCCGTCGAAGCGGGGCAGGTTGAGGTCGAGGAGGATCAGCCCGGGGCGCGGCGCGCCGGCGTGGGCGCCGCGCCGGTGGAGGAAGTCAAGGGCCTCCTCGCCGTCCCGTACGACGTGCAGGACGTTGCGGACCTTGTTCTCCTGGAACGCCTCGCGGGTCATCAGCTCGTCGCCGGGGTCGTCCTCGACGAGCAGCACGATGATCGGTTCCGGTTCCTGCAGGTTCACGCGGACTCCTCCTCCGGTGCGGGTGCCCGCTCGGCGGCCGCCGGCAGGGTGAAGCGGATGCGGGTGCCCTGCGACCGGCCGGGGTCGAGCCGGATCCGGCCGCCGTGGTACTCCACGATCTTCTTGCACAGCGCGAGCCCGATGCCCGTGCCCCCGTAGCTGTCCCGGCTGTGCAGGCGCTGGAAGATGACGAAGATCTTGTCGGCGAACTCGGCCGGCACGCCGATGCCGTTGTCGGTGACCGAGAAGTGGAGCATGCCGTCCCCGTCGGGGCGCCCGGGGTCCTGCGGCGCTCCCGGCCCGTCCAGGGTGATGGTCACCCGCGGCGGCCGGTGCTCCGCACGGAACTTGACGGCGTTGCCGACCAGGTTCTGCCAGAGCATGGCCAGCAGGGTCGGGTCGCCGACGACGCCGGGCAGCGCGGGCGGGCGCTCGATCACGGCGCCCGACTCCTCTATGGCGACGGACAGGTTGCCCAGCGCGCGGTCCAGCGGCTCGTCCAGGGCGACCGGCACGCTGGCGTCGTTCAGCCGCCCGACCCGGGAGAAGGTCAGCAGGTCGTTGATGAGCACCTGCATGCGCTTGGCGCCGTCGACGGCGAAGGCGATGTACTGCGTGCCGCGTTCGTCGAGGCTCTCGGCGTAGCGCTTCTCCAGCAGCTGGCAGAAGGACGCGACCTTGCGCAGCGGTTCCTGCAGGTCGTGTGAGGCGACGTAGGCGAACTGCTCCAGTTCCGCGTTGGAGCGGCGCAGTTCCTCGGCCTGCGCCTCGCGCAGCTCGCCCTCGTGGCGCAGTTGCTCCTCCTTGCGCCGTGACTCGCCCAGTTCGGTGACGATGCGCCGCCGCATCCCCTCCACGGCGGCCCCGACGGCGTGCAGGTCGGCGGGCCCGTGGGACGGGATACGACGCTCGTACTCGCCGCCCGACACGTCCTGCACGGCCTCGCGGAGCCGGTTCAGCGGCCGGACGACCATCACCCGCACGAGGACGGCGAGCGCGACGGCGGTGAGGAAGAAGGCCACGACCATGAGCCCGAAGACCCGGTCGCGCAGGGTGCGGGCGTCGGCCAGCTGCCGCGTGCCGGCGACGCGTTCCCCGTCCAGCCGGCGGGCCTGGGTCGCGGACAGGGCGCGGACCCGGTCGAAGGCCTCCTTGCCCCGGCGCGTGGTGGCCGCGTCGGGGGTGCCGCCACCGAGGGCCTTGGTGCGGTCGACGACCTGCTGCGCGTACCGCCGGCGCCAGTCGACGGCGGCCTGCCGCAGCGCCTCCAAGTCGCGGACGAGTTCCGGGAGGCCGTCCACGAGGCCGCGCATGCGGCGCGCGGCGTCCTCCTCGACGGCCCGGCCGCGGGTGTAGGGCTCCAGGAAGTCCGGGTCGCCGGTGATGGCGTAGCCGCGGACCCCGGTCTCCTGGTCGACGAGGGCGGTCTGCAGCCGGTAGGCCTCGACACGGGCGGGGGAGATCCGGGCGATGAGGTGGTCCGAGACCTCCGCCGTGCGTCGCAGCTGGGTGAAGCCGACACCCGCGGCCACCGTCATGAACACCCCCAGGGCGGCCAGGACCAGCGCGATCCATCCCTGGACGGTCAGCCGCGCGCGGGCGGCGGTCACGACGAGGCGCTCCACGTGAGGTGGACCACCGCCAGGTCGTCGTCCAGGCCGCCGTGATCGGCGGCCAGCGCCTCCGCGCGCGCGATCAGGGTGTCGACGAACTCGGAGGCGGGCAGTGTGGCGTGCTGCCCGGCCAGGGCGAGCAGGCCCTCCTCGCCGAGCCGTCCCTCGTCGGTGCGCCCCTCGAACAGCCCGTCCGTGAAGAGCATCAGCGACTGGCCGGGGCGCAGTTCGAGCCGGCCCTCGGGCCACTCCCCCACGCCGGGCACCACGCCCAGGGCGGGCCCGCGGGGCGGCTCGGTGTACTCGACGGTGCCGTCCGGGGTCAGGTTGAGCAGTCCGTGGTGGCCCGCCCGCCAGACCCGGGCCGTGCGGCGGTCGGGGGCGAGGGCGACGATGGTGGCCGTGGCGAAGATCTCGGGGGCGGCGCGTTCGGCGACCAGCACCTGCTCCAGCAGGGCGAGTTGCCGGGCGCCCTCGACGCCGGTCAGCACCAGGGTGCGCCAGGCGATGCGCAGTCCGACGCCGAGCGCGGCCTCGTCGGGACCGTGCCCGGAGACGTCCCCGATGAGGGTGTGGACGACGCCCTCGGCGGTCTCCACGACGTCGTAGAAGTCACCGCCGAGCAGGGAGTCGGCCCGGCCCGGGCGGTAACGCGGTGTGACGGTGACGTCCTTGGTGCGCAGCATGGGCAGCGGGAGCAGCCCGCGCTCCAGGCGCGCGTTCTCCTGGGCCCGCATCTGGCTGGCCCGCAGGGCGAGGGCGGCCCGTTCGGCCTGCTTGCGTTCGACCGCGTAGCGCAGCGCGCGGCCCAGGAGTTCGCCCTCGACCCGTCCCTTGACCAGGTAGTCCTGGGCGCCGGCGGAGAGCGCGGCCAGGCCGGTCCGCTCCTCGGCGAGACCGGTGAGCACGACGACGGCGGCACGGTCGGTGAGCGACAGCGCCCGGCCGAGGGCGTCCAGGCCTTGGCCGTCGGGCAGGTGCAGGTCGAGCAGGACGCAGTCGGCGGGGCGGGCGGCCAGCTCGGTGCCGGCCTCGGCCAGCGTGCGTACCCAGCGCAGTTCGACGGGCACCCCGCTGTCGGCGACCAGCTCCTCGACGAGCAGCGCGTCCCCCGCGTCGTCCTCGACGAGGAGGACGGAGAGCCGGCTGCGCCGGCCGTCGCCCTGTCTGGGGATGACGCCCTCGGGGGGCGTCAGCGTGTTGCCTTCCACATCGTCTCCCCGCCCCTGTGGTGCCCCAGGTGGGGCGATGGGATCGTACGCGAACGGCACCCTGGCCGGATGCCCTTTGGTCAGTGCCGATCATCTTCGATCATTGCCGTTTGGCAACAGTAGTCGAACACAACGATCGCATGCGGGTCGGCCCGCCTGTGGGCACCCCCGGCGCCGGACGCGCGTGCGGGCGCACGGTCCGGACGGCTACGCGCTGTGGCTGCGGCCTCCGGGGAGCGGCCGCACGGCGCCGAGCCCCGTCGCCTCGGCGGCGGAGCGGAAGGCGGTCAGCCCCTCCAGCAGGGCGCGACGGGCGCGTTCGGGCATCGCCGACACGACCGTCGCCAGTTCCTGCTCCCTGCGTTCCCGCAGCTGGGCGAGGAAGGCCGTACCGCGCGGCGTGAGCCACAGGCACACCTCGCGCCGTGAGGTGGGGCTGGTGTCCCGGGTGAGATAGCCCACAGCCTGCAGCCGGTCGCAGAGCCGGCTCACCGCGGGCGGCCCGGCGCCCAGGACGTCGCACAGCGTCCGCAGATTGATCCCCTCGTTGCCCTCCAGCGCGAACAGCACGCGCAACTGCGAGGGCGGCACGGGAGGGTCTCCCGCGTCCCGGCCGCGGCCCCACAGCACCTCGAGTGCCTCGACCACGGACGACGCCGCGGCCACGGCGGCGTCCCGCTGCGATCCGGCGGTGGCGGGCAAGGCGGCCTCCTCACGGCGTGCCGCCGGAGGGATACCGCCGGCGAGCGGGTAGACGAAGACAGGACAGGGCGCGCCAAACGGCGCGCCACCACGCTAACCGACCCGCCCCCGCACCCAGAAGGACCGTCGCACCCCGGTGAACCGACACGCCCCCCTCGCCGCCGAACGCGCCCTGCGCGCCGCGCCCCCGCACGCCCTGCCCGCCGCCCTGGCGGACGTCCTGCGCACCCACTGGGCGGCCCGCTCCGTGGAGATCCTGCTCGCCGACTACGGCCTGGCGGTGCTCCAGCCGGTCTCCGCCCCCGAGCCCACGGAGGCCGCCGTACCCCTCACGGGAACGCCCGAGGGCCGGGCCTTCGGTGCCCAGGAACCGTACGCCGAGGCGGCCGGCGACGAGGGCGTACGCCTGCACCTTCCGGTGAGTGTGCGCGGTGACCGGATCGGCGTGCTCAGCGTCACACTGCCCGGTGGACCCGCGCCCGAGGAGGTGCGCGACCTCGCGGAGATCGCGGAGATGCTCGGCCACCACCTCCTCGTCGCCGACCGGGACACCGACCGCTACCTGCACGCCCGCCGCCGGGACCGGCTCACCCTCGCCGCCGAGGTGCAGTGGGAGCTGCTGCCCGGAAGGGCCTGCGCCCGCCCCGAGTACGCCCTCGGCGCCCAGCTGGAGCCCGCCTACGACATCCACGGCGACAACTTCGACTGGTCGGCCTCCGCGCGGGACCTCACGCTGACCGTCACCAACGGCATGGGACAGGGCATCGAGGCCGCCCTGCTGACCAGTCTCACCGTGAACGCGCTGCGCAACGCCCGGCGCGCCGGCGTCCCCCTCGCCGACCAGGCGATGCTCGCGGACCAGGCCGTCTACGCCCGGTACCGGGGCGAGCAGTACGTGTCGGTCCTGCTGATGCGCTTCGACCTGGCGACCGGCGCGGCCGAGGTGGTCGAGGCCGGATCGCCGCGTGTGTACCGGCTGCGCGGTTCGACGGTGGACCGGATCGACTTCGAGGCCCAGTCGCCCCTGGGCATGTTCGAGGACACCCCCTACGTCCCGCAGCCCTTCGAGGTGCGCTCCGGGGACCGGCTCCTGATCATCAGCGACGGCGTGTACGCGACCGCCTCCCCCGCCGGCGAGACGTACGGGGAACGGGCGCTGGCCCGCGCGGTCCTGGCCACCCGGCTGCTCCCGCCGGCGGACGTCCCGCGGGCGATCCTGGGCGAACTGCCGGGTCACCGCGTACTGCCGGAGGCCGAGGACGACGCGCTGGTGGTGTGCCTGGACTGGCGTTGACATCCTCCTAGCCCCTGAAGAACAAGGATTCCTGGCTCCCGTGGGCTGGGGACCAGCGGTCCGCCAGCGCTCACACGATCGGCACCAGCCGGGTCGAGACCAGCCCGGACCAGCATCACGCGGGCGGAGTTCCTGTCCCTGGGGGACACGGCTCCGCACGCGGTGCAGGTGTAGGTACCCCTGCTGCTGCGGTATCGAACTGCCTCCCGCAGCCACGCCATCGACCGCCGCGCCCCGGTCAGCATCCTGTCCGACTGCGCCGGGCCACACGTGATCCTTTGCCCGGCGGCCCTGTTCAGACCGTGGACCTTGCGGGACACCGCCGCACACTCGTTCCACACCCACCGGCACCGCGCCCACTCCGCCTCCAGACCGGTACCCGCCGACGACGACACGCGCAGCCCGTAGGTGAACCGGGCATGCCCCGACCCCTGCGGCATCACTGTCATCGTCACGCTTCGGAACCTCACAGACTCGCACTGACAAGGAAGGAGAGTGCAGGTCACAACATCCACGCAGAGAGCTCCGCGGCTTCGCGGCACCGGCCCGAGCACCCGTTCCCCCGGCCTGAAGGCACCGGCACCCTGGGAGACCCCAGGTGAACCGCTGGGAGGAGCTTGCCTGGTGACGGGCGATGGGGAAGACTCTTGCCGAAGGGCAACTGTTTGCCCGGCCCACCTTCGTCCAGGTACGAGAGGACCGGAGCGATCCCGACGGTCCCACACGGCCCCGGCCTTGCTCCCACCGCATCGTGACGTCTCTCCCGCCTCCGCGCTCGCCAGTGGCCCGAGAGCAGGGGTCAGCCACCTCCGCTCGGATCGGGCAGCGGGTGCTGCGCGCGCTCGTCGAGTCCCTGACCGAGACCGCCGTCCTGGTGAGTGATCGCGCCGGGGTGATCCGTGCCGTCAACGCCGTGATCACCTCCTGGGCGCCCCGGCTGGTGGCGGGCCGGGTGCTCGCCGAGACGGCCCCCGCCTGGCTGACGGCGGCGGACGCCTCGGGCACGGTCACCGCGCACGGCGGCATGGGGAGCCGGCAGGTGACGGCACGCCGCGCCGAGCTCCCGGGCGGGCACCACGCCTGGTATCTCACCGACGTGACGGACGCCCGCAGCACCGACCGCGAGCTGCGGCTGGCCCACGGCCGCGCGGAGTTCCTGGCCGAGGCATCCGCCGGGCTGCTGTCCTCGCTCGACCCGCGCACATGCGTGACCGCCACGGCGGAGCTGGCCGCCTCGCGGCTCGCGGACGCAGCGGTGGTCGTCACCCCGCCCGACCGGCAGCGGCTGCGGCTGACCCGGGCCGTGGCGGGCCGCCCCGGCGTGGAGGAGTGTGCCCTGGCCGTCGACCCCGCCGAAGTGCCGGGGCTGCCCGAGGCACTGGCCGGGTCGCCCCCGCCGCCGCCCCGCCGGACCGACCCCGTGCGGGCCCCGGACTGGCTGCTTCCCGAGGACTTCGGCGCCCCGGTGTCGCTGCTGGTCACCCCGCTGCCCGGCAACGGGGTCCCGGCGGGCGCACTCGTCCTGATGCGCCGCCTCGGAGGGCCGTTCACGGTCGAGGAGGAGGCCTTCGCCCAGGTCTTCGCCGCCCGCGCCGGCGCCGCGATCTCCGCATCCGTGCTCTACACCGAGCAGGCGCGCAGCGCCGCCCTGCTCCAGGAGGAACTGCTGCCGCCGCGGCTGGGGCCCATCAGGGGCACCGAGGTGGCGGGTTCCTACCGGCCGTCCCGTGAGACGCTGCGGATCGGCGGGGACTTCTACGACACCTACCCGGCGGAGGACTCCGACGGCGAGAGCACCGTGGTGCTGGGGGACGTGTGCGGAAAGGGCCTGGAGGCCGCCGTCCTCACCGGCAAGATCCGCAACACCCTCAGCGCCCTGCGGCTGGTCGAGACCGACCACGTACGGCTGCTGACGCTGCTCAACCACGCGCTCCTCAACACCGCCCACGCGCGCTTCGCCACCATGGTGCTGGCGGGCGTCACCCCGCTCGGCCGCGGCCAGGTGCGGCTGCGGCTGACCACGGGCGGCCATCCGGCACCGCTCATCCTGCGGGTCTCCGGCGATGTGGAGGAGGCCGGCACCTCCGGCACCCTGATCGGCGCGGTGCCCGACGTGCGGGCCACGACCTTCACCACGGTGCTGCAGCCCGGCGAGAGCTGCCTGCTCTACTCGGACGGCGTCACCGAGGCCCGCGGCGGGGTGACGGGCCGTGAGTTCTTCGGTTCGGAGCGGCTGAAGACGACCGTGGCCGGGTGCGTCGGCATGCCGGTGGAGGCCCTGGTCGAGCATGTGGAGCTGCGCACCACCGAATGGCTCGCCGACCGTCCCCACGACGACATCGCGCTGGTCGGCGTGGCCGCCCCGCGCGGCACCCTCCGAGTGCGGTGAACGGCCACGCACCGTCCGGGCGCACGGGACGGGCACCGTCTCCCTCGGGCCGCCGGGCGAGTGCGCACGGCCCCGGCTCCGCACCGTGACCGGTCATACTGGTGTCATGACCAGCGCGGCGAGGCAGAGAGCGAGATCCGGCGCATGACGCAGTCCCCCGCCCGGCAGACCGCGCCGGCGGCCGAGGGGCCGCGTCTGACGGTGGACGAGCTCGCGGCACGGTCCGGTACGACGGTCCGCACGATCCGCTTCTACAGCGCCAAGGGCCTGCTGCCGCCGCCGGAACTGGGCACCCGCCGCATCGGTCTGTACGGGCCGGACCACCTCGCCCGGCTGGCGTTGATCGAGGAGCTTCAGCGGCAGGGGCTGACGCTGGCCGCGATCGGCCGCTACCTGGAGCAGCTGCCCGCCGACATCACCCCCGAGGACCTCGCGCTGCACCGGGCGCTGGTGGCGACATGGATGCCCGACGCCGCGGAGGAACTGGCCCGGGACGGGCTGGAGCAGCGGGCGGGACGGCCGCTGAGCGGCCACGACCTGGACCGGCTCGCCGCCATGGGCGTCCTGCACCCCACCGCGGACCCCGGTGTACTGCTGGTGAACCCGGCGCTGCTGCACCTGGGGGTGCGCCTGCTGGACATGCCGATCCCGCTGGAGACGCTGCTCGCCACCCGGGAGATCGTGCTGAAGCACGCCCGCGCGGTCGCCCACGAGCTGCACCGGCTCTTCCAGCAGGAGGTGTGGCAGCCGTACGTGGCCGGGCGCCCGGCGCCCGAGGAGCGGGCCCGGATGCGCAGGCTCACCGACGACCTGCAGCCGATGGTCGTCCAGGCCCTGGTCACCGCCTTCCAGCGGTCGCTCGCCGAGGAACTGCGGGCCACGGCGACCGGGTTCGGCGACCGGGCGCGCGGCGAGGAGTGAGAACGGCGGCGCCGCGGTCCCCCAGACGGGGGCCGCGGCGCCAGCCGGGCTTGTCAGCCGTCGGTGAAGGTCTCGCCCCGCCCGGCCTTCCGCACCAGCAACTCCGGGGCCGCGAAGCGCTCGCCGTAGGCGGCCCTCAGCTCCTCGGCGCGGGCGAGGAAGCCGGCCGGTCCTCCGGGGTAGCCATTGACGTACTGCAGGACGCCACCGGTCCAGGCGGGGAAGCCGATGCCCAGGATGGAACCGATGTTGGCGTCGGCGACGGAGGTCAGCACGCCCTCCTCCAGACAGCGGACGGTGTCCAGCGCCTCGACGAAGAGCATGCGCTCCTTGAGGTCCTCGAAGGGGACGGCCGCCGCCTCCGGCTTGGTGAAGTGCTCGCGCAGTCCGGGCCACAGGCCCGCGCGCTTGCCGTCGGGGTACTCGTAGAAGCCGGCGCCGCCGCTGCGTCCGGTGCGTCCGAACTCCTCGACCATGCGGTCGATGACGGCGTCGGCGGGATGCGGCTGCCAGGTGCCGCCCGCCTCCTCCACGGCGCGCCGGGACTCCTCGCGGATCTTGCGGGGCAGCGTGAGCGTCAGCTCGTCCATCAGGGAGAGCACCTTGGCCGGGTAGCCGGCCTGGGCGGCGGCCTGTTCCACGGTCGCGGGGTCGACGCCCTCGCCGACCATCGCCACGCCCTCGTTGATGAAGTGCCCGATGACGCGCGAGGTGAAGAAGCCCCGCGAGTCGTTGACGACGATCGGGGTCTTGCGGATCTGCCGGACCAGGTCGAAGGCGCGGGCGATCGCCTCGTCGCCGGTGCGGGCGCCCTTGATGATCTCGACCAGCGGCATCCTGTCGACCGGCGAGAAGAAGTGCAGGCCGATGAAGTCCTCGCGCCGCTGCACGCCCTCCGCCAGGAGCGAGATGGGCAGGGTGGAGGTGTTGGAGCACAGCAGGGCGTCGGGGGCGACGACGCCCTCGATCTCCTGGAACACCTTGTGCTTCAGGGCCGGGTCCTCGAAGACCGCCTCGATGACGGCGTCGCAGCCCGCCAGGTCCTGCGGGTCGGTGGTGGCGTGGATCCGGGCGAGCAGCTCGTCCCGCTTCTCCGGGGTGGTACGGCCCCTGGCCACGGCCTTGTCGAGGAGCCCGGCGGAGTACGCCTTGCCGCGCTCGGCGGCCTCGGCGCTGACGTCCTTCAGGACCACCTCGATGCCGGCCTTCGCGCACGAGTAGGCGATGCCCGCGCCCATCATGCCGGCGCCGAGCACGGCCACCTTGGTGACGGTGCGGGCCGGCACGTCCTTGGGGCGGCTGGCACCGGAGTTGACGGCCTGCATGTCGAAGAAGAAGGCCTGGATCATGTTCTTGGCGATCGGGCCGGTCACCAGCTCGGTGAAGTAGCGGGCCTCGATGGCGAAGGCGGTGTCGATGTCGACCTGGGCGCTCTCCACGGCGGTGGCCAGGATGTTGCGCTGCGCCGGGTAGGGGGCGCCGGCGAGCTGCTTGCGCAGGTTGGCCGGGAAGGCGGGCAGGTTGGCGGCGAACTTGGGCGTGCTGGGGGTGCCGCCGGGGATGCGGTAGCCCTTGGCGTCCCAGGGCTGCGCGGACTCGGGGTGGGCGTCGATGAAGGCGTGTGCCTTGGCGAGCATGTCGTCGTGGCCGGTCGCGACCTCGTGGACCAGCCCGTTCTCCAGCGCGCGCCGCGGGTCGTACTGGTTGCCCTGCAGCAGCACCTTCAGCAGCGCGTCGGTGATGCCGAGCAGCCGTACCGTGCGGACGACCCCGCCGCCGCCGGGGAGCAGGCCGAGGGTGGCCTCGGGCAGGCCGATCTTCGAGCCGGGCGCGTCGAGCGCGACGCGGTGGTGGCAGGCGAGCGCGATCTCGTAACCACCTCCGAGGGCCGCGCCGTTGACGGCGGCGACGACGGGCTTGCCGAGGGTCTCGATGCGGCGCAGGTCGCGCTTCATGCCCATGCCGGCCTCGTAGATCTGCGGGGCGTCCTCGGGCCCCGCCTTGATCATGTCCTTGAGGTCGCCGCCGGCGAAGAAGGTCTTCTTGGCGGAGGTGACGATGACACCGCGGACGGAGTCGCGTTCCGCCTCCAGGCGGTCGGCCACGGCCCGCAGGGACTCCCTGAAGGCCTGGTTCATGGTGTTCGCGGACTGGTTCGGGTCGTCGAGGACGAGGGTGACGACCCCGGTCCCGTCCTGTTCCCAGCGGATGGTGGTGTTCGTCGGAAGAGCGGTCATGTTCGGTCGGCTCCGTAGCGGGGTGCGGGACAGCGGGTCAGAGGCGCTCGACGACGGTGGCGATGCCCATGCCGCCGCCGACGCACAGCGTGGCGAGTCCGTACCGCTGGTCGCGGCGTTCCAGTTCGTCGACGAGGGTCCCCAGGATCATGGCGCCGGTGGCCCCGAGGGGGTGGCCGAGCGCGATGGCGCCGCCGTTGACGTTGACCTTGTCGTGGCTGAGGCCCATCTCGCGCATGAAGCGCAGGACGACCGCGGCGAAGGCCTCGTTGATCTCGACGAGGTCGATGTCGTCGACGGTCAGCCCGGCCTTGGCGAGCGCCTTGCGGCAGGCGGGCGCGGGGCCCGTGAGCATGATGGTGGGGTCCGAGCCGGAGACGGCGGCGGAGACGATGCGGGCGCGCGGGGTCAGGCCGAAGCGCTCGCCGGTCTCACGGTTGCCGATGGCCACCAGTGCCGCGCCGTCCACGATGCCGGAGGAGTTGCCCGCGTGGTGGACGTGGTCGATCCTCTCGACCCAGTGGTACTTCTGCAGCGCGACGGCGTCGAAGCCGCCCGCCTCGCCGATCGCGGCGAAGGACGGCTTGAGCCCGGCCAGGCTCTCCGCGGTGGTGCCGGGCCGGATGTGCTCGTCGCGGTCGAGGACGACCAGGCCGTTGCGGTCGACGACGGGGACGACGGAGCGGTCGAAGCGGCCCTCCTTCCAGGCCTCGACGGCGCGGGCCTGCGACTCGGCGGCGTAGGAGTCCACGTCGTGGCGGCTGAAGCCCTCGATGGTGGCGATGAGGTCGGCTCCGACGCCCTGGGGCACGAAGCCCGTGGTGTAGCTGGTCATCGGGTCCATGGCCCAGGCGCCGCCGTCGGAGCCCATGGCGACGCGGGACATCGACTCCACGCCGCCCGCGAGCACCAGGTCCTCCCAGCCGGAACGGACCTTGGCGGCGGCCATGTTGACGGCCTCCAGTCCGGAGGCGCAGAAGCGGTTCTCCTGGACGCCGGCCACGGTCTCGGGAAGCCCGGCGGCGATGGCGGCGGTCTTGGCGATGTCGGAGCCCTGGTCGCCGATCGGGGTGACGACACCGAGCACGATGTCGTCGATCGCGGCCGGGTCGAGGCCCGGCAGGCGGCGGCGCAGTTCGTCGATGAGACCGGTGACCAGGTCGATGGGCTTGGTGCCGTGCAGGGAGCCGTTGGCCTTGCCGCGCCCGCGCGGGGTGCGGATGGCCTCGTAGACGTAGGCGTCGGTGCTCAACGTCGGATGCCTTTCGATGAGGGTGTCGGTGTGGTGCCGGGTCGGATCAGCCGGGCGGCGAACGGCCGAGGGTCTCCTTCATGATGCCCGTCGTGCCGCCGTAGCCGGTCCGGACACGTCCGCCAGTGACGGCCGGCGGTCTCCCGGAACGCCGCGTGCCCGGCCGTGAAGAGGTCGCGCCGCATGCTGGTGCCCGCCTTCCGCCGGTGGCCCCGGCTACGGGAGCCGGTCCCCGGCCCGTTCGACGAGGGGGGTGGGCGTCGCGGCCCCGGGGACGCAGACCGGAAGGTCCCAGTCGCGGGCGACCTCCGCGGTGTGCGCGCCGGGCAGGGCGGGTGGCCGCCGCAGGGCGCCTGGGGTCGCGGAGAAGCGCGGGGCGGGAGCGGGCTGGGTGATGCCGCCGGTGCCGGCGAAGGTGCCTCGGGCGGCCAGGTGGGGATGGGCCGCGGCCTCGGCCAGCGACAGCACCGGAGCCGTGCAGGCGTCGCTGCCCTCGAAGACCTCCGTCCACTCCCGGCGGGTACGGGACGCGAAGCGGGCCGCGATGAGCGTGCGCAGTTCGTCCCAGCGTCCGAGGTCGCCCCGGTCGGGCGCGTCCTCGGGGAGGCCGAGCAGCCGGACGAACTCCGCGTAGAAGGCCGGTTCCAGGGCGCCGACGGCCATCCAGCCGCCGTCGGCGGTCTCGTAGACGGCGTAGTAGGGGCAGCCGCCGTCCAGCAGGTTGGCGCCGCGCCGGTCCTGCCAGCCGCCGGCGGCGACCATGCCGCGGATCATCGCGCCGAGGTGGGCCACGCCGTCGACGACGGCCGCGTCGACGACCTGGCCGGTGCCGGTGGCGCGGGCGTGGTGCAGGGCCGCGAGCACCCCGGTGACCAGGTAGAGGGAGCCGCCGGCGTAGTCGCCGAGCAGGTTGGCCGGGATCGCGGGCGGTCCGTCCCCGGGGCCGATCATCCCCAGCACCCCGGCGACGGCGATGTACCCGATGTCGTGCCCGGCGCGCGGGGCGAGCGGCCCGTCCTGGCCCCAGCCCGTCATGCGGCCGTAGACGAGGCGGGGGTTGCGGGCGTGGCAGTCGGCGGGACCGACGCCGAGGCGCTCCGCGACGCCGGGGCGGTTGCCCTCCAGCAGGACGTCGGCGCGGGCGGCGAGGTCCAGGACCAGCCGGACGCCCTCCTCGCTCTTGAGGTCGGCGACCACGGAGCGTTTGTTGCGGTTGGTGACGTCGCGCGCCGGGTCGATGCCGAGCCGTGAGCCACCGGGCCGGTCGACGCGGACGACGTCGGCACCGAGGTCGCCGAGCAGCATGGCGGCGAAGGGGGCCGGGCCGATGCCGGCCAGCTCCACCACGCGCACACCGTCGAGCGGCCCGCCGGCGGACGCTGATCCCCCCGGTCGTTCGCCCGGTCGTTCGCCCGGTCGCGTTCGCGCCTCGGTCATCGGGGCCTCCGGCTTCGCGGCGAGCATGACAGTATTGCTGTAACACTGGCGATGCTATGGATGCGCGATGCCGATGACAAGGGCCGCAGCCCCGGCGGGCCGCGGTTCGTGTGAGGATCACCGCCATGGAGGAGGCACAGTGGCAGAGGTGACGGACATGGCGCCGGCGGACGAGACCGTACGGGTGAGGCAGCTCTGGCAGGGCCTGGGCCTGCCGGGGATCGTGGACGTGCACACCCACTTCATGCCGGACCGCGTGCTGGCCAAGGTCTGGGCGTACTTCGACTCCGCCGGTCCGCTCACGGGCCGGCCGTGGCCGATCGCGTACCGCACCGACGAGGACGAGCGGGTCGCCACGCTGCGGGCGTTCGGAGTGCGCGCCTTCACCTCGATGCTCTACCCGCACAAGCCCGCGATGGCCGCCTGGCTGAACTCCTGGGCGGCCGGCTTCGCCGCCCGGACGCCCGACTGCCTGCACACGGCGACCTTCTTCCCGGAGCCGGAGGCGCCGGGCTACGTCCGGCAGGCGCTGGAGGCGGGCGCCCGGGTCTTCAAGTGCCACGTGCAGGTCGGGGCCTTCGACCCCAACGACCCGCTGCTCGACCCCGTCTGGGGACTGCTCGCGGACAGCGGCGTCCCCGTCGTCACGCACTGCGGGTCGGGGCCCGTCCCCGGCCGCCACACCGGTCCCGGCCCGATCGCCCGGCTGCTGGCCCGGCACCCCCGGCTGCGGCTGGTCGTCGCGCACATGGGCATGCCGGAGTACGGGGCGTTCCTGGACCTCGCCGAGCGGTACGAGGGCGTGCACCTGGACACGACGATGGCGTTCACGGACTTCAGCGAGGCCGACGCGCCCTTCCCGCCGCCGGAGCGCAAGCGGCTGGACGGCCTCGGTGACCGCGTCCTGTTCGGCAGCGACTTCCCCAACATCCCGTACGCGTACCCGCACGCCCTGCAGGCGCTGACGCGGCTGGAACTGGGCGAGGCGTGGACGCGGGCCGTCCTGTACGGCAACGCCGCCCGCCTCTTCGGGATCCCGGCGTGACGCCGCCCGCGCGGCCCGGCGGGCCCGGGACGATCACCACGCCGCGGCTGGTCCTCGAACCGCTGCGGGTCGATCACGCGCGGGAGATGGCCGACGTGCTCCGCGACCCCGGGCTGCACGAGTTCACCGGCGGCACCCCGTACGACGCGCCGGGTCTGCGCGCCCGCTACACCCGCCTGGTCGCCGGCTCCGGCGACCCCGCCGTGTCCTGGTGGAACTGGGTGGTCCGGCTGCGCGCGGAGGACCGCCTCACGGGCACCGTGCAGGCGACGGTGGCGTGGGACACGCCGGACGGCACGGTCGCGGAGGTCGCCTGGGTGACCGGCACCCCCTGGCAGGGCCGCGGCATCGCCACCGAGGCCGCCGCCGCCCTCGTCGCCCGGCTCGCCGCACTCCCCGTGGACCGCGTCGTCGCCCACGTCCACCCCGGTCACCTGGCGTCCCGTTCCGTCGCCGCGGCCGCCGGCCTCGCCCCCACCTCCGTCGTCGTGGACGGCGAGGTCCGCTGGCAGCGCGACGTCACCCGGCCCGGCGGGGCGCAGGGCGGCTGACCCGGCCCGGGGCGCCGCACTCCGGCGCTCCGGCATCCCGGTACTCCGCCACGACGACATCGGCGGCCCGCCACGGGCGCCGTTGCGAGCGTCGTTGCGGGCGTCGGGGGCCGCCGTGATGAAGGATGTCCCCGCCCGGGACATCCGGCACATCCCGGATGTCCGCCCCACGTCGCACGGGAGGTACGCCCGCATGGCGCCACGTCCGCACTGGCTCTTCGGCGACCAGTTGGGGCCGCACTTCCTCGACCCCGGCGCGCCCGTGGTGATGATCGAGGCGCGCTCGGCGTTCGCCCGGCGCCGCTCGCACCGGGCCAAGGCCCACCTCGTGCTGTCCGCGATGCGGCACCGGGCGGCGGAACTCGGCGACCGTGTGCGCTACGTGCGGGCAGGCACCTATCGCGAGGGGCTGCGCGAGGCGGCCGGTGACGCGCGGGTGACGGTGTGCCGGCCGAGCTCGCGGGCCGCGCTGCGGCTGGTGGAATCGCTGGACCGGGTCGAGGTCCTGCCGGACCGCGGATTCCTGGTGTCGCGCGAGGAGTTCGCCGGCTGGATCGAGGACCGCGGCGGGGCACGCCTGCGGCTGGAGGACTTCTACCGCTGGGTGCGCCGCTCCCACGACCTGCTGATGGACGGCGGCGAGCCGGCCGGCGGCCGCTGGAACCTGGACCACGACAACCGTGAGCCCCCGCCGCGGGGCCGGGACGACCTCGGGGTACCGCCGCCCTGGCGGCCGCAGGAGGACGAGATCGACGACGAGGTCCGGCGCGACCTGGACCGCTGGGAACGCGAGGGCCGGGTCCGCTTCGTCGGCCGCGACGGCCCGCGGCTGTTCCCCGTCACCCGGCGCGAGGCACTGTCGGCACTTCGCTCCTTCGTCGCGCACCGACTGCCGGAGTTCGGGCGGTACGAGGACGCCATGCTCGCCGGGGACCCGGTGATGAGCCACAGCCTGCTCTCCGCCCCCCTGAACCTCGGGCTGTTGCACCCCGCCGAGTGCGTCGAGCGGGCGGAGCGCGCGTTGCGCTCCGGCGACGCACCGCTGAACAGCGTGGAGGGCTTCGTCCGGCAGATCGCCGGATGGCGCGAGTACGTGCAGCAGGTGTACTGGCACTTCGGCGCGGACTACCGGCACCGCAACGAACTGCGCCACCACACGCGGCTGCCGCGCTGGTTCCTGGAACTGGACGCGGACGCGGTGCGCGCGCGCTGCCTGTCGACGGTGCTGGCCCAGGTCCGCGACACGGGGTGGACCCACCACATCCCCCGGCTGATGGTGCTGGGCAGTCACGCGCTCCAACACGGCTGGGATCCGGAGGCGTTGACCGACTGGTTCCATCGCTGCTTCGTCGACGGCCACGACTGGGTGATGGCGCCGAACGTGGTCGGGATGTCCCAGTACGCCGACGGCGGGCTGATGACGACCAAGCCGTACACCTCGGCCGGCGCCTACATCCACCGCATGAGCGACCTGTGCGACGGCTGCGCCTACCGCCCCGCCGAACGGACGGGCGAGCGCGCCTGCCCGTACACCACCGGCTACTGGTCGTTCGTGCACCGGCACCGGGATCTGCTCGCGGCCAACCACCGTACGGCGAGGGCGGTTCGGGGTCTGGAGCGGCTGGGAAACCTGCCCGAGGTACTGGCGCTGGAGGAGGAACGCGGGCGACGGGCTCCGTGACGGTGTGCAACCTCGGGCGTGCAGCGGGTACCCGTACACAGGTGCCCCTTGGCGATACCTACGAAAGAGAGTCACTTCGTCACTCTGAGTAGCGAACTCAATGCACTTCAGGCACGTATAGTTACCTGCGTCACACCAGTTACAGGGAACGGTTCGGGGCACCACGTGAGTCTCATACGTAGGGCCGCAGTTGGGCACTGGAGCTGGTTGCTGCCCGACGCGCAGGAGAAGTGAGGAGAAGCCATGCGACCGTTCGCGCTGATTCATGCCCGGCCGGCCACACCCGAAACATTCGTAGCGCCGTACACCTACGATTCCGCCCTGCAGCTGAACGTGCTCCCCGACGGACGCCCCGTCATCACCGACCGCGCGCTGCTGCTCGCCACGGCCGCCACCGTCTCCACCGCCGGCTCCAAGACGCACTTCGACGACTGAGCACCCCGAACCCCCATGACCGTCCTGATCCTCACCTCCCCCGAGGACGTGACCGCCGACCTGGTGGTGGCGGCGCTGCACGACCGCGGGACGCCGGTGGTCCGCCTGGACCCTGCGGATCTGCCCGGCGAGGTCTCCATGTCCGCCGAGTACGTACGCGGTGACGTACGCGGGTACCTGTCGGTCCAGGAGCGCATGGTGAGCATGGACAGCGTGCGCTCCATCTGGATCCGAAGACCCGGCACACCCGGCGCCGGCGCGGCGGAGCAGTCCGAGTGGCTGACCGCCGAGGCCGGCGCGGCACTGTACGGGGCGCTGCGCTGCGTGCGGGCCCGGTGGATGAACCACCCGGCCGCCGCGGCCCAGGCCCGTTACAAGCCATGGCAGTTGTTCACCGCGCACCACTCGGGGTTCGCGGTGCCCGCCACGCTCATCACCACCTTCCCGCAGGCGGCACGGGAGTTCGCCGAGCAGCATCCGCAGCTGGTCGTCAAGGCGGTCTCCGGCACGCACCCGGGCGATCCGCCGATGGCGCTGCCGACCACGCTGGTCGCCCCGGACGCCGACTTCTCCGCGGTCGCGGCGGGGCCGACGCTGCTGCAGCAGTACATACCCAAGGCCGCCGACATCCGCCTGACCTGTGTGGGGACGGGGTTGTTCGCGGCCCGCAAGAAGTCCGGTCCCGACCAGGTCGACGGCCGGTTCGACAGCCCCGAGGACGCCGACTGGGAGCCCGTGGAGCCACCGGTGCGCATAGGGCGCTCGGTGCGGGAGTACATGGCCGCGGCCGGACTCGCCTACGGAGCCTTCGACTTCGCCGAGGACACCGACGGGACCTGGTGGTTCCTGGAGTGCAACCAGGGCGGCCAGTTCGGCTTCGTCGAGCTGGCGACGGGGCAGCCCATCACCGCGGCCATCGCCGATTGGCTGGCCGGCTGTCAGGACTCCCGCACGCCCCACGGGGAGCCGTAGGAGGTCAGCAGGTCGAGGAAGGGACGCGGGGCCAGGGCCTCGGGACCGAGGACTCCGCTGCCCGCCCAGGTGCCCGCGGCCATCAGCTCCAGGGCCACGACGGGGTTGACGGCCGTCTGCCAGACGACGGCCTGCGAGCCGTACTCGCGCATCGACCACTGGTTGTCGACGACGTGGTACAGGTACACCTCGCGCGCCCGGCCGTCCTTCGTCCCCTTGACCCACGTTCCGGCGCAGGTCTTGCCGTGCATGCGCTCGCCCAGCGTGGCCGGGTCGGGCAGGCAGGCGGCCACGACGTCCCGCGGGCTGACCCGGACCGGCCCCCGGTCGCTCTGCACGGTGACGGGTCCGGTGCGGTCCAGGCCGAGCTGGTGGAGGGTCCTGAGGGTGCCGATGAACTCCTCCCCCAGGCCGTACTTGAAGGTCACGCGTCCGGCGTCGACCCAGCGCGGCATCAGGAGCACCTCCTCGTGCTCGACGTTCACGCAACCGACGGGCCCGATGCCCTCCGGGAAGTCGAAGACCTCGGGCTCGCTGAAGGGCTCGGTCGTGAACCAGCCGCGTCCGGCCTCGTACACCACCGGCGGGTTGAGGCACTCCTCGATGGTGGTCCAGATGCTGAACGACGGCGCGAAGTCGACGCCGTCGACGGTGAGGTTCGCGCCGTCGCGCACCCCGATCTCCTCGATCGTGTCGAACAGCTCGTCGGCGGCGTAGCGGGCGAAGACGTCCGACAGGCCCGGCTCCACACCCATCCCGACCAGGGCCAGCCGTCCGGCCTTCTCCCACTCGGCGGCCCGCTCGAACTGGGCGTCGCCGAGCTTGATCCCGCACTCCTCGTAGGGGTGCTCCGGGTGCGGTCGGGACAGCGACATCGCCATGTCGAGGTAGTCGGCGCCGGCGGCGAGGGCGGCGCCGAACAGGGGCATCACGAAGCGCGGGTCGGTGGCGTTGAGCAGGACGTCGCAGCGCCGCTCGGTGAGCAGCGCGGTGACCGCGGCCTCGTCGGAGGCGTCGACGGGAACGGCGGAGAACCGGCCGGTCCCGTCGTCCACGGCCGCCACGGCGGCCTCGGCGCGGGCGAGGTCCCGGTCGGCGACGACCATGGCCTCGAAGAACGAGCGACGGGCGGCGATCCGGGTGATGGCGGTACCCACCCCGCCGGCTCCCACAAGCAGTACACGCATGGCTGACAAGTCTCCGTTCCGAGGCGGAGGCGCCTCTGCCCTGGGATGAAACGCCGCCCCCCGACGTATGGTCAATGGTGTTGGCATAAGCTCGGCGCTGCGCGAAGGGAGGGGCTCGTGCCCAAGAGGGTGGTCCAGGAGGCGGCACGCCGGCGCCGCCGCCCCACCAGGAACGGGGCGGTGCTCTCGCACCGGCTGATCGTCGACACCGCGCTGCGCATGCTGCACGAGCACGGCTCGGCCGGGCTGACCGTACGGCGGCTCGGCACCGCGCTGGGCGCCGACCCGAGCACGCTGTACCGCTATTTCCGCGGCATGGACGACCTCACCCTGGCCATCGCGGACGACCTGATGGGCCGGGCGATGGAGGGCTGGGAGTCCACCGGCGCCTGGCGCAGCGACCTGCGCGGCCTGGGGCTGCGCATCCACACCGCCTACCTCGCCCACCCGCAGGCGGCGGTGCTCACCGCCAGCCGGGTCTCCGGGCGCGCCCACGAGACGGCGGCCGACGAGGCGGTCCTGGGCATCCTGCGCACCGCCGGGTTCCCCGACCCCGCCGCGGTCGCGATCTACCAGGCCTTCATCGACCAGGCCCTGGCCTTCGCCGCGCTGGACGCGGCGACGCTGGCCCTCCCCGAGGCCGCCCGCGCCGCCGACAGGGACGTGTGGCGGGAGACGTACGCGCGGCTGCCTGCGCGTACCCATCCGCACATCGCGGCCACCGCCGGCCTGCTCGTCGCCCGCATGAACCGCAGCGCCTACCCCACCGCGCTCGACATGCTGCTCGACAGCGCCACGGCCCGGCTGGCGGCGTCGCGGCAGGACTGAGGGCCCGTCTCCCGTTCACCTCGACTCCGCATACTGGAGGGCCGGACCCGCCCGTGACCTGCGGGGGTCCCGGTACGACGGAGCGAGTGGGGTTGGTGAAGGTGCGGGATCCGGTCGTGGTGGACGAGGAGGCACTCGCGGACGCGACGGCCGAAGGACCGCGGCATCGGTCGTGCGGGCTCGGCGCCCGGCGCCCGTTCAAGCGCGGCCGTACGGAGTGTGGGACATGACACGCTCCCGGACGAACCGGCCTGCGGCGACGGGGCCCCGGCGGCGCACGGCGGTGCCGCGCCTGGCGGTCCTGCTGGTCCTCGCGGTCTGCGCCGTGGGGCTGTACGCCGTGACGGCCGGGCGGAACGCGGGCGAGCGGACTGCTCCCGCGGCCGCCGAGCACGGACCGGCCGCCTCCGCCGTGCCGTCGCCCGCCCCCACCCGGACGGCGAAGCCGAAGCCGGCCCGGTCGCAGGTGCCCGAGCACGGCGACGGCAGGTTCACCGAGGCCCCCGGCACCTCGCGGACCATCGGTCACGGCACCCCGCTGCGGTACGGAGTGGAGGTCGAGGACGGCACCGGCTTCTCCGCCGCCTCGGTGGCCGCGGAGGTCGACCGCATACTCGCCGACAAGCGCGGCTGGACGACGGCCGGCGCCGCCTTCCGCCGCGTCGACTCACCGCCGTACGACTTCCTCGTGCGCCTGGCCACCCCGGACACCACGGACGCGCTGTGCGCCGAGTACGGCCTGGACACCGGCGGCGAGGTGAACTGCAGCGGCGGCAAGGACGTCGTGGTCAACCTCAAGCGCTGGGTGCTGCTGAGCCCCTACTACAAGGGCCGCCCGGCCGAGTACCGGGCCCTGATCATCAACCACGAGGTCGGCCACCGCCTCGGCCGCGGCCATCGTGGCTGCCCCGGCCCCGGGCGCCCCGCCCCGGCGATGATGCAGCAGATCAAGGGCCTCCACGGCTGCACCCCCAACGCCTGGCCTTACGACCGCCACGGCCACGCGATCACCGGCCCCGCCGTCCCGTGACCGCCGTCCCGTGACCGCCGTCCCGTGACCGCCCGAACACCGGAGGGTCCGCGTCCTTCCCCCGGTGCCGCTGACCGGCCGGTGGCGCCTGGGCCGAGCGGGCCATCGACGCCGCGCAGCGGGGGTCCTCGACCCGTCGAGCGCGAACCCGCCGGGCTACACCCGCCCCCGGCCCAGCCGCCGGGGCCTGCTCGGCACGGCCGCCCGGCGGCTCGCGCAACTCCGGCCTGTCGCCACCCCCGGCAGGCACGCGGTGGCGCACACCCGCCTCGCCCCGTCATCCGGCCGGCCGCGCCATGCCGTACTCCGACGCCCCGTGACACCTCCCCGGGCTGAACCGCCGAGCGCGACCGCGCCCCTCCCCATGCCCTCGTTCCCGTCGGCATCTCGCCGCCTCGCCGCTGGACACGCCTACCCGGCCGGTGGTCGCTCCGCGGGTCGCCTCCCCTGCCCGGCGCGGACTCCGGCCGGACTCGGACCGCCTCACCCAGGCCCCGCTGGAGGGTCCGCCCGGTCGACCCCCCGAAGGCGGCCCCGCAGCCACGCCCCGAGGCCCTCTGGCGCACGGGGCGCCGCGCCGGTTTGCTGGGGTGCGGACCGCTCTGCCCGTGCCCCGCCGTCGAGCCCAGGACAGGACGACATGCCCGCGGAGACCACAGCACAGCCCGAGGACGCCGCTGCGGACGTCCTGCCCGTCCCCGGCCCACGAGGTCTGCCGCTGATCGGCAGTCTCCCGGCCTTCGCCCGCGACCCGCTCGCCTTCTTCGTCACGCTGCGCGGGCACGGCGACCTCGTGCGCTGGCGGCTCGGCCCGCAGCGTGCGCTGTTCCTGTCCCGGCCGGAGCACATCGGCGAACTGCTGACCGGCGTGGAGACCGTCTTCCGCCATCCCGAACTCGGCTGGGCGTTCAAGCTGGTGCTCGGGGACGGCGTGGTCACCAGCGAGGGTCCCGCATGGCGCCGCAAGCGGGCGCTGGTGCAGCCCGCCGTCCGCCCCCGTCAGGTCCGGTCGTACGCGGCCACGATGGCGGAGAGCGCGGCGGCCACCGCGGAACGCTGGTGCGCGGGCAGGCGCATCGACGTGCGGCGGGAGATGCTGGCCCTCACCCAGCGGATCGCGGTGCGGACCCTGTTCGGCGCCGACACGGCGGGACGGGAGGACGTGATCGGCCGGGCGATGGACGTCGCCCAGCGCGCCATCGGCGACGAGTTCCGGGGCGTCACGCTGTTCCTGCCGCCGTGGGTTCCGACGCCGGGCCGAAGAAGACTCAAGGCGGCGGTCCGGGTCATCGACGCGGAGGTGGCCCGGGTCACCGACGCCCGGCGGCGCGGCGGCGAGGAGCGCGACGACCTGCTGAGCCGGCTGCTCGCGGCCGTCGACGAGGGGGGCCGCCCGCTCACCGACCGGGAGGTCCGGGACGAGGCGGTCACGCTCTACATCGGCGGCCACGAGACCACGGGCACCACCCTCACCTGGGCCTGGTACCTGCTCGCGCGGAACCCCGCCGCACGCGACCGGCTCACCGACGAGCTCTCCCGGGTGCTGGGCGACCGCGACCCGCGCTTCGACGACCTCAAGGACCTGCGCTGGACCGAGCAGGTCGTCAAGGAGACGTTGCGGCTCTACCCTCCCGTGTGGCTGATGACCGGCATCGCCAAGGAGGACTCCGTGCTCGACGGGCGGCCGGTCCCCGAGGGGACGGTGCTGTGGTCCAGCCAGTGGAGCGCGCACCGCGACCCGCGCTGGTTCCCCGCGCCCGGGGAGTTCCGGCCCGAGCGGTGGGAGGGCGAGGAGGCCGCCGCTCTGCCGGACCACGCCTGGTTCCCCTTCGGCGGCGGCGCGCGGGCCTGCCTGGGCGCGCGCTTCGCGATGGTGGAGGCGGTGCTGGTGCTGGCCACCCTGGCCCGGCGCTTCCACGTCGACGTCGACCCCGGCGAGATCCCCCCGCGCCCGGGCCTGACCCTGCAGCCGGGCCGGGAGGTGACCGCGACGCTGCGCGCCGTCTGAGCCGGCTGCCCCGCCGGTGCGGGTAGGCTCGCGACAGTGGCACAGGAACCCGACGGGCTGTTCCCGCTCGACGACGTCCTGCCCCCGCGGAAGCCGGTGGTGGGCGGCGCGTCGTTCCGCGACTCCCCCGCAGCCGCACGGCTGCTGGACGTCGGCACCGTGTACGCCGAGCCGGAAGCGGCCGCCTCCCCGCGGGGGCGCGAGATCCTCGCCCGCTTCCCGGACGCCGAGGTCGTCGAGGTGCCGTCGCACTGGCGGATCCCGGGCCTGCACGGCAACGAGGGCAACGCGGCGCGCTGGGTGCGGGTGAAGACGCGGACCCTGGTCCTCGGGGTGAAGAAGACGCTGACCGTCCGCCCCAACGGCCGTTCCGCCGACTGGATCGCGCCCGGCGCCTCCAACGGCTGCGCCATGGCCTGCGCCTACTGCTACGTTCCGCGCCGCAAGGGCTACGCCAACCCGGTCACCACCTTCACCAACATCGACCGGATCATCGGCCGCATCGCCCGGCATGTCGCCGAGCAGGGCCGCAAGCCCGAGGCGAACCAGTGCGACCCGCGGGCGTGGGTGTACGACGTCGGTGAGAACGGCGACTGCTCGGTGGACGCCCTGATCTGCGACAACACCGCCGACCTCGTGGCTGCCTTCCGGCGGTGGCCCACGGCGAAGGCGTCCTTCGCGACCAAGTTCGTCAACCCCGACCTGCTGGGGTTCGACCCCCGCGGGCGTACGAGGATCCGCTTCTCGCTGATGCCGCCCGAGGACTCCCGGCTGCTGGACGTCAGGACCAGCCCGGTGGCCGAACGGATCGCCGCCGCGGGCGACTTCCTCGAGGCCGGGTACGAGGTGCACTTCAACCTGTCGCCGGTCGTGGTGCGCCCCGGGTGGCAGGGCGCGTGGGCGGAGCTGTTCCGGCACCTGGACGACGTCCTTCCGGCGGCGGTGAAGTCCCAGGCAGCGGCCGAGGTGATCATGCTCACCCACAACTCCGGGCTGCACGAGGTCAACCTGGGCTGGCACCCCCGGGCCGAGGAACTGCTGTGGCGCCCGGGGCTGCAGGAGCCCAAGCGTTCGCAGAACGGGGACCTCAACGTGCGCTACCGCGCGGCGGAGAAGGCGGCGTCCGTACGCCGACTGCTGGCGCTCGCCGCGGAGCACGCGCCGTGGCTCCGCGTTCGCTACGCCTTCTGAGGATCCCCGCGGAAGTTCCCGTCCACGGCGTGACACAGCCCACGTACGAAACCGTTTCGTTTCGATGAGCCACAACTCTATGCTCTGATGAGTACGAAACCGTTTCGTTCAGGACGGAGAAGGTCCATGACCGCACCGGTCGTCACCACCCGCCGTGGCAGCCGCCTCTCCCCGGAACGCGAGGCCACGGTCCACGCGAGCACGCTCGACCTGCTGCGCGAGGTCGGCTACGAGGCCCTGACCATGGACGCCGTCGCCGCCCGCGGTCACTGCAGCAAGGCCACCCTGTACCGCCAGTGGGGCGGCAAGGCCGCGCTGGTCGCCATGGCCCTGCGGCACGGGAGGCCCGTGGGCCCCGGGGACATCGACACCGGGAGCCTCCGCGGCGACCTGCGCGCCCTGCTGACCCTCGACGACGACCGGCAACTGGAGCGCGACTGCGCCCTCATGCGCGGCCTGGCCATGGCCCTGCACGGCAACCCCGACCTGATGCGCGCACTGCACGAGGTCATGATCCAGCCGGAGCGCTCGGGCCTCGACACCCTGCTGCGGCGCGCCGTCGACCGCGGGGAGATCCGCGCGGACGACCCGGCGCTCCCCTATCTCCTGCAGATGCTGCTGGGCGCCTTCTTCACCCGGAACGTGCTCGAGGACCTGCCGCCCACGCGTGCCTACCTGCTGGCCTTCCTCGACGCGGTGATCCTGCCCGCGCTCGGCCTCCGTCCCGGCACCGACCCCGACCCCGACCCCACCCCCGGCACCGACCCCGCCGCCGGGTCCGCTCCCTGACGGCGACCGTCCTCCACCGCCCCTCGAACCCGACAGGGAGTACACCCCGTGGCCACATTCCTCTACCGGACCGGCCGGTTCGCCTTCCGGCGACGGCACTTCGTCGTCCTGATCTGGGTGGCGCTGCTCGCCCTCGCCGGTGTCGGCGCCGCCAACGCGCCCGCCGCGGGCAGTTCGTCCCTCTCCGTGCCCGGCACCGAGTCCCAGAAGGCCTTCGACCTCCTCGACGAGCGCTTCCCCGGCACCGGCGCCGACGGCGCGACCGCACGCGTGGTCTTCAAGGCCCCCTCCGGCGAGAGGCTGACGGAACCCGCCGGCAAGAAGGCCGTCCGGAAGGCCGTGAGCGAGTTGCGGCAGGGCGCCGAAGTCGCCTCGGTCGACGACCCGTACACGGCCGGGGCGGTGAGCAGGGACCGGACGATCGCCTACGCGAGGGTGGCGTACGACGTTCCCGGCATGGAACTGCGGGACTCCTCCCGCGAGGCCCTGGAGACCGCGGCCGAGCACGCCCGCGACAGCGGACTGACCGTGGAGATCGGCGGTGACGCCCTCCAGACGGCGCCGGAGACCGGGGCCACCGAGGTGATCGGCATCGCCGTCGCCGCCGTCGTGCTGGTGATCACCTTCGGCTCCCTGGTCTCCGCCGGGCTGCCCCTTCTCACCGCGCTGATCGGCGTCGGGATCGGCGTCAGCTCCATCACCGCGCTCGCGAGCACCCTCGACCTGGGGTCCACCACATCGATCCTGGCCATGATGATCGGCCTGGCCGTGGGCATCGACTACGCCCTGTTCATCGTCTCCCGCTTCCGCGCCGAACTCGCCGAGGGGCGGCGGGGCGAGGAGGCGGCCGGGCGCGCCGTCGGCACCGCGGGCTCCGCGGTGGTCTTCGCCGGGCTGACGGTCGTGATCGCGCTGGTGGGCCTGTCCGTCGTCGACATCCCGATGCTGACGAAGATGGGCGTGGCCGCCGCCGGCACGGTCGTCATCGCCGTCCTCATCGCCCTCACCCTCGTACCCGCGCTGATCGGCTTCGCGGGCAAGCGCGTCCGGCCCGCGAACGCCGGCGGCCTCTTCCGCCGCCGCGGAGGGGACGCCCGGCACCACGCCCACCACGCCCACCGCGCGCCCCGCGCGGAGCGCCCCAACATGGGCACCCGCTGGGCCCGGTTCGTCATCCGGCGCCCCGTCGCCGTCCTGCTGCTGTGCGTCGCGGCCCTCGGCGCGGTGGCCGTGCCCGCCGGCTCGATCGAACTCGGTCTCGGCGACGACGGGTCGCAGCCCGTCTCGACCACCCAGCGCCGGGCGTACGACTTGCTCTCGGAGGGATTCGGGCCCGGTTTCAACGGCCCGCTCGTCGTGGTCACCGACGCCAAGGGCACCGACGACCCCCGGGGCGCGGTCCGGGACGTCGCCGCGGACCTCAAGGGGCTCGACGACGTGGCGGCCGTGACCCCCGCGACCTTCGACCAGGCCGGGGACACCGCGATCATCACCGTGGTCCCCGCGTCCAAGCCGAGCAGCGGCGAGACCGAGGAACTGGTCGGCGCGATCCGCGCCGCGGGCGCCGGGATCACGGACCGTACCGGGGCCGAGGTCTCCGTCACCGGCACCACGGCACTCAACATCGACACCTCCCAGAAGCTCACCGACGCGATGCTGCCCTACCTGGCGCTCGTCGTCGGCCTCGCCTTCCTGCTGCTGATCGTCGTGTTCCGCTCGGTCCTCGTCCCGCTGAAGGCCGCCCTCGGCTTCCTGCTCTCGGTGATGGCGGCACTGGGAGCCGTCGTCGCGGTCTTCCAGTGGGGCTGGCTCGGTTCGCTGCTGGGGGTCGAGCAGACCGGCCCCATCATGTCGATGATGCCGATCTTCCTGGTGGGCGTGGTCTTCGGTCTCGCCATGGACTACGAGGTCTTCCTGGTCACCCGCATCCGCGAGGCACACGTCCGCGGGGAACGGCCCGGGCAGGCCATCGTGACCGGCTTCCGGCACAGTGCCCGGGTCGTCACCGCCGCCGCGGTCATCATGATCGCCGTCTTCGCCGGCTTCATCGGATCCCACGAGGCGATGATCAAGTCGATCGGCTTCGGCCTGGCGACGGCCGTCTTCTTCGACGCCTTCGTCGTGCGGATGGCCATCGTCCCCGCGGTGCTGGCACTGCTGGGCCGGCGGGCCTGGTGGCTGCCGGGCTGGCTGGACCGGATCCTGCCGAACGTCGACGTCGAGGGCGAGGGGCTGCGCCCCGCCGACACGGCGGACGAGCTCGAGGCGCCGGGTCCGGCGGCCGAGCCGGAGCCCGCCCGCGTCTGAACCCCGCGTACGCACCGCCGCGTGCCCCGGCCCCGCCGCCTCTGCGGCGGGGCCGGGGGCTGGGTAGCGTGGGGGCGGGCCGTACGAGCGCCGTACCGGCCGCGAAGGGACGGCACGCAGGTGCAGCAGGAATCGGCGGACTTCCCCGCCCTCGCCGCCCCCCGGGCGCAGGACCTGGCCGTGCTCGACGAGCGGCTGACCGGGTGCCGGGCCTGCCCGCGGCTGGTCGACTGGCGCGAGGAGACCGCCCGGGTCCGGCGCCGCGCCTACGCGGGGTGGGAGTACTGGGCCCGTCCGGTGCCGGGCTTCGGCCCGCCGGACGCCGCGCTGGCCCTGGTCGGTCTGGCCCCCGCGGCGCACGGCGGCAACCGCACCGGCCGGATGTTCACCGGCGACCGCTCCGGCGACGTGCTGTTCGAGGCCCTGCACGCCGTCGGCCTCGCCTCCCAGCCCACCTCCACGGAACGCGGCGACGGCCTGGAGCTGTACGGGGTGCGGGTGACCGCGCCCGTCCACTGCGCGCCGCCCGACAACAAGCCCACTCCGCGGGAGCGGCTGACCTGCCGCCCGTGGCTGGTGCGCGAACTGGAGCTGCTGCGGCCCACGCTGCGCGCGATCGTCGTCCTCGGCGCGTTCGGCTGGCAGGCGCTGCTGCCCGTGCTCGGCGGCGCCGGGTACCGGCTGCCGCGCCCGCTGCCGCGCTTCGGGCACGGCGCGCACGTGGAACTGGCGGCCCCCACGGAGGGGGAGCCGCCGCTGCACCTGTACGGCTGCTACCACGTCAGCCAGCAGAACACCTTCACCGGGCGGCTCACCCCCGCCATGCTGCGCGAGGTCCTGGCGGCGGCCGGCGAGCGGGCCGGACTGCCCGTGACCCGCTGAGGCTCAGCCCGCCGCGGGACCTGCGGCTCGGCCCGCGGCACGCACGATCGCTCCGGCGACCTCGGGCAGCGAGTCCGGGTGGTCCTTGAGGAACAGGTTGGGCTCGATGAGCTCCAGCTCCATCACGCGCGGCGTGCCGTCCTCGGCGTCGACCAGGTCCACCCGGGCGTAGAGCAGCTCCGGCCTGCCCGGAACGGCGGCCAGCGCCCGTTCCGCGGCGGCCAGTTCGGCCTCCGTCGGGGTCCATGGGCGCACGCCGGGGTGGGCGACCTTGCGCTGGTCGTAGCGCGTGTCCGGGGAGAGCACGGCGTTCTTGGCGATGGCGTGCAGGAAGCGGCCGCCGAGGAAGACCAGGGCGCGCTCGCCGGTGGTGTCGATCCGCGGCATGTAGGGCTGGACCATGGCGGTGATGCCCTCGTCGTGCATCCTCGCCACGTGCGCCCGCGCCTGCTCGTGCTGCCCGGGGCGGTAGCGCGCGGCATAGCGGGCACCCGCGCCCGCCGCGGGCTTGACCACGAACTCGTGGTCCGCGGGCAGCCCGTCGGTGCCGCCGCCCGGCGGCAGGTAGCGGGTGGCGACCGCGGGAACGCCGAGGGAGGCCAGCTCGCCCAGGTAGCGCTTGTCGGAGTTCCAGCGCACGACCGCGGGCGGGTTGAGCAGGGTGGTCGCGGCACCGCAGCGGTCCGCCCAGGCCAGGAACTCCCCGGTGCGCCAGGTGTAGTCCCAGGTCGAGCGTATGAGCGCCAGGTCGAATCCGGCCCATTCGACGTCCGGATCGTCCCAGTGCACGACCGCGGCCTCGGCGCCCGCGGCGGCGACGGCGTCCCGCAGCAGGGGCAGGTCGCGGTCGACGGTGCCCTCCGGGAGGTGCGCGGTCGTCACCAGGGCGATCCTCGGCTGCGGCACGGGGGCTCCTCGGGGTCGGGCGGGCGGAGATCTTTGCCGTCCCGCAGGCTACCCGGGCGGAATCGCCGGTGGTCACGGGGCCTGCGGGCGGGCTCGCGGCGGCGGTGCACAATGGGCGGCATGCCCAAGTCCCGCCCCGGCCGCCGTTCCGCCCCGCGCCCCCACACCCGTCCCGTGCCGCACTCCCCCGGCGCGCCCTGCCCCTGCGGGCTGCCCGCCGCGTACGGCGACTGCTGCGGCCGGTACCACTCGGGCCATGCCGCCGCCCCCACCGCCGAGGCCCTGATGCGCTCCCGCTACAGCGCCTACGCGGTGCACGACATGGCGTACGTGCTGCGCACCTGGCACCCGCAGACGCGGCCCGCGGAGCTGGACCTCGACCACCACGTGCGCTGGGAACGGCTGGAGATCCTCGCCACGACCGACGGCAGCGCCTTCCACAGCGAGGGCACCGTCGCCTTCCGCGCGCACTACGGCGTGCGCGGTGAGCACGAGGTGATGGAGGAGAACAGCCGCTTCGTCCGCCACGACGGCGCCTGGGTCTACGTGGCGCCCCTGCCCTGAGCCCCGAACCGCACAACAGGACAGCCGGGGGCGAGGAACGGAAGCGGGGAGGACGTCGTGGAGCGCGGGCCGTCGCTGGGGCGCGAATTCGGATGGCTGTGGACGGCGTACGCCACGAGCATGGCGGGCACGTGGTTCGCGCTCGACGCCTTCCCGCTCATCGCCATCCGCCTGCTGGACAGCAGCCCGGCGCAGGTGTCCCTGCTGTCCGCGGCAGGCCTGGCCGGTGCGGCGCTGATCGCGATCCCGCTGGGCCCCTGGGTGGACCGGCGCCGCAAACGGCCCGTGATGATCGGCGCCGACCTGCTCCGGTTCGCGGTCCTGCTCTCGCTCCCGGTGGCCCATCTGGCCGGGGTGCTGACCTTTCTGCAACTGGTCCTGGTGTCGATCGTCGTCGCCGCATCCAACGTCGTGTTCACCGCGGCGAGCGGAGCCTGCCTGAAGGCGCTGGTGCGCCCGGAACACCTGCTGAGCGCCAACGGCCGTTTCGAGTCGACGATGTGGACGGCGACGGCGCTCGGCCCGCCGTCGGGCGGTCTCGCCGTGGGGGCGTTCGGGCCCCTGGTGACCACCGTGGTGAACGCGGCCAGCTTCCTGCTGTCGGCGTTCGGCATCCGGGCGATGGGCGGTGAGGACGCGCCACCGGCGCCGAAGACGGCGCGGCCCTTCCGCCCCGGCGACCTGCTCGACGGCTGGCGGCGCATCCTGGGCCACCCCACCCTGCGCCTGCTGTTCTTCAACACCACCCTGGTCAACGGCCTGATCATGGCGACCGCACCGCTGCTGGCCGTCCTCCTCCTGCGCGACCTGGGATTTGCCCCCTGGCAGTACGGGCTCGCCTTCGGGGTGCCCTGCCTCGGCGGCCTGGTCGGCTCCCGGCTCTCACGGCGGCTGGTCCCCCGGTACGGGCAGCGCCGCGTGATGGTCGCCAGCGGGGCCCTCAGGGCCTGCTGGCTCGTCGGCCTGGCCTTCGTCCGGCCCGGCCCGTGGGGACTGGTGCTCGTCATCCTGGTCGAGTTCGGCCTGGTCACGTGCGTGGGGGTGTTCAACCCCGTCCTCGCCACCTACCGGCTCGAGCACAGCCCCGCCGACCAGGTCGCCCGCGTCCTGTCGGCGTGGTCCGTCACCAGCAGCGCCACCATCGCGGCGCTGACGGCGAGTTGGGGCCTGCTCGCCGCCGTCACCGGTCCCCGTACGGCCGTCGCCGCCGCCGGCGTCCTCATCCTGGGGACGGCCTTCCTGCTGCCCTACCGGCGGCGCCTCGCCGCCCCGGACCCCGTCCCCGCGGCCGACCGCGTCTGAGGCGGGCGAAAGAGGGGCGGACGGCCGGTCAACGCCCGGGGGAGGATGCGGCGCCGGGGCCGCCCGGCCGTACCAGGCCGGTCTCGTAGGCCAGGACCACCGCCTGGGCCCGGTCGCGCAACGCCAGCTTGGCGAAGATGCGGGCGACGTGCGACTTCACCGTCGCCTCGCTCAGCGTCAGCTCCGCGGCCAGTTCGAGGTTGGACAGGCCTCGGCCGAGCAGCGTGAGGACCTCCCGTTCGCGCGGCGTCAGGGCGGCGAGGCCGGCGTGGGCCGAAGGACCGTCCTGCGCGGCCCCCGCCCCGGAGGCGAAGCGCTCCACCAGCCTGCGCGTGATCGACGGCGCCAGCAGGGCGTCCCCGGTGTCGACGAGCCGCACGGCCGCCGCCAGGTGCTCGGGCGTGACGTCCTTGAGCAGGAAGCCGCTCGCCCCGGCCGACAGCGCCGTGTAGACGTAGCGGTCGAGGTCGAAGGTGGTGAGGATGAGCACCCGGCACTCCGGGATCTGCTCCAGGATGCGGCCGGTGGCCTCCAGACCGTCCATGGTGGGCATGCGGATGTCCATGAGCACGACGTCCGGCCGCAGCCTGCGTGCCTCGGCGACCGCCTCCGCGCCGTCCGCCGCCTCGCCGACCACCGTGATCCCGCGCGCGGTGAGGATGAGCCGGAAGCCGGTCCGGATGAGCCTCTGGTCGTCGGCGATGAGCACACGCGGGGACGCCCCCTCCGCCGCCGTCACGGCCGGTCCAGCGGGATGCGCGCCCTGACCCGGTAACCGCCGCCGAGACGGCGCCGGGCGTCCAGGTCTCCCCCGTACACCGCGACCCGTTCACGCAGGCCCAGCAGCCCGCGCCCGGTGCCTTCCCGGCGGCGCGGAGCGGCAGTGGCCCCGGGCCCTGTTCCGGTTCCGGCCACGGGCCCTGGTCCGGTTCCGGTGCCGGTCCCGGTTCCGTTCAGCACGCTGGGGCCGGTGTTGAGCACCTCGACGCGCAGCGCGCGCTCCGCGTACCGCACCGTCACCTCCGCCCTCCCTCCGTCACCGTGCCGGAGCGCGTTGGTCAGCGCCTCCTGGATGATGCGGTAAGCCGTCACGTCGACGCCCTGCGGCAGCGGGCGCGGCTCCCCGGCGACGCGCACCTCGACGGGCAGCCCGGCGAAGGAGACCCGGTCGACCAGCATCCCCAGCCGGTCGAGGCCGGGCTGCGGGGCCAGCGCCACGGCGCCGCCCTCGCCGGCCCCGTCCGGATCGCGCTCCCCGCCCTCGTCGTCCACGCCGCCCGCGGACGGCGCCAGCAGTCCCAGCATGTGCCGCAGGTCCGTCATGGCGCCGCGCCCCGCGTCCTCGACCGACCGGAGCGCCGCCGCGGCCTCGTCCGGCATGGTGCCCAGCACCTCGCGGGCGGCCCCGGCCTGCACCACCATCAGGCTGACGTTGTGACTGACGATGTCATGCAACTCCCGCGCGATGCGCTCCCGTTCGGCCGCCACCGCGGTACGCGCGGCGCTCTCCCGCTCCCGCTCCAGCAGCCAGCCGCGCTCCCCCAGGGCCGACTGCCAGCGCCGCCGCGTGCGCACCAGGGCCACCGCCAGGCACACGGCGACCGCGCACGCCACCCCCAGCGCCGCCAGCAGCACGTCCGGCTCCCCGATCGCCACGGGTCCACCTTCGCAGACGATCACCACGGGCGCATCAGCCCCTGGATGCAGGGTTCTGCATCCCCGGGATGAGGTCCCCGCCAAGATGCCATCCGGGGAGGGATGTCCGGGCCGCGCCGGGCGCCTAGCGTCCTGTGCATGGTCACTGAGGACAGCAGCGGGAAGACGGTCGTACGACTCGACAGCGTACGCAGGGAATACGGCGAGACGACGGCACTGGACGGCGTGACGCTGGAGATCCGCGCCGGCGAGGCGGTCGCGGTGATGGGTCCCTCGGGGTGCGGCAAGTCCACCCTGCTCAACATGATCGCCGGTCTCGACCGCCCCACGGGCGGCACCGTGCTGGTCCACGGCGAGGACGTGGGGCGGTTGAGCGAGAAGGGCCTCGCCCTGTACCGGCGACGCCGCATCGGCATGATCTTCCAGTTCTTCAACCTCGTCGACGACCTGTCAGCGCTGGACAACGTCGCGCTCGCCGCCCAGCTCACCGGCACCCCTGCCCGTCCCGCCCGGCGCCGCGCCATGGAACTCTTCGAGGAACTCGGCATCGCGGACCGCGCCAAGGCCCACCCGGCCGTGCTGAGCGGCGGCGAGCGCCAACGGGTCGCCGTGGCACGCGCGTTGATGAACCGGCCCGCCCTGCTGCTCGCCGACGAACCGACCGGCGCCCTGGACAGCCGCGCGGGCGAGCAGGTGATGGACCTGCTCCTCGACCTCAACCAGATCGGCCAGACGCTCGTCCTGGTGACGCACGACGAGCACCTGGCGCGCCGCTGCGCCGGCCGCCTGATCACCCTCGCCGACGGCCGGGTGACCGGGCAGCACACCCTGGAGCCGTCCGCATGAGGGCGGTGTGGCGGGCCGCGCGGGCGGCCGTACGGCGGCGCAGGCTCCAGACCCTCGTCATCGCTCTGGTGACGCTGACCTCGACGGGGGCGATCGTCGTCGCGCTCGGACTGGTCGACGCGGCCTCCGCGCCGTTCGACAGGGCCTTCGGCGAGCAGCGCGGGCCCCATGTCGTCGCCGCGTTCGACCGGTCCGTGGCCTCGGACGCGCAACTGGCGCGGGCAGCGCGGGATCCCGGCGTCGAGGCCGTCGAAGGGCCGTTCCCCCGTGCCACGGTCGCGCTGCCGCGGGACACCGCGCAGTACGGGGTCTTCGGCGAGGTCACGGTCGTCGGCCGGGCGGAGCCGGGCGGCGAGGTGGACCGGCTCGACCTCTGGGCGGGCCGCTGGGCGACCGCGCCCGGCGAGGTGGTCCTCAACCGGCAGTCGGACTGGACCGCCGACGACCTGGGCAAACGGATCCCTGTCCCTTCCGGCCCCACGCTCACCATCGTCGGCTTCGCCTTCGACCTGAGCCGTACCGCGGACGCCTGGGTCGCACCCTCCCAGATCGACGCGCTGCACCCGGCCACCACGCAGCTGCTCCTCCGCTTCTCCGACGCGTCGTCGGACACCCGGCTCCGCGAGCGGATGGGCGCGGTGACCGCGCGGCTCCCGCAGGGCGCCCTCGCCGGCTCCGAGTCGTACCTCACGCTCAAGCACCGGATCGGCGCGGCAGCGCGGGCGTACGCGCCGTACCTGTCGGCCTTCGGCATCCTCGGCATCGTCGTGTCCGTGCTGATCGTCGCCAATGTGGTCAGCGGTGCCGTGATCTCCGGCTTCCGGCACATCGGCATCCTCAAGGCCCTGGGGTTCGCCCCGGGGCAGGTGCTCGCGGTGTACCTGGCGATGGTGACCGCGCCCGCGGTCCTCGGCTGCGCCGCCGGCGTCGTCGCCGGGAACCTGCTGGCCGCGCCGTTCCTCCGGTTCACGTTCACCGGGCCCGACGCGGGCGTCTTCCACGACAGCGTCGGCATCGCGCCGTGGGTGAACGTGCTCGCCCTGCTCGGCATGCCGGCCGTCTGCGTCCTCGCCGCGCTCGCCCCCTCGCTGCGCGCGCGCCGGCTCTCCGCGGCGCGGGCGATCAGCGCGGGCACCGCCCCGCGGACCGGCCGCGCCCTGGGCGTGCAGCGGCGCCTGGCCGGCAGCCGGCTGCCGCGCTCGGTGAGCCTCGGCGTGGGGCTGCCGTTCGCCCGGCCCGGCCGCAGCGCCCTGACGGTGGCGGCGGTGGTCCTGGGCGTGACCACCGTGACGTTCGCCTCCGGTCTGGCCACGACGATGACCCGGTTCGGCAACGCGGGCCGGGACGCCTACCAGGTCACGGTGTACGCGAGCACCGTGCGGCACGGCAAGCTCGTCGGGCCCGAGCACTCCGACCCGGAACTCCACTCCCTGCTCGCCTCGTTGCCCGGCGTCGCCGGGATCACGGCCCGGGGGGACGTGGAGGTGACGGTCGCCGGTTCCGCCCGGAAGGCGATGCTCGAGGGCCGCCGTGGCGACGGACCCGAACTGGACAGCGTGCTCACCGAGGGCCGCTGGATGCGGCGGGCCGGCGAAGTCGTCGCGGGGACGGCCTGGCTCCGGCAGTCGGGGCTGCGGGTCGGCGACGAGGTGCGGTTGCAGAAGGGCGGGCGGAGCCAGGAGACGACCGTCGTCGGCGCGTTCATGGAGACCAACGGTGAACTGCTCGCAACCGACTGGACGACGTTCACGGCACTCGCCCCCGAGGAGAGGCCCATCGCCTACCACGTCAAGCTCCGCGACGGCACCGACCCGGCCGTGTACGCCCGCGCGGCCGCGGCCGCCGACCCGGGCGTCGGCCCGGCGATCACGGGCCCGAACACCATCACCCAGACCGTCGTCGGCTCCGCCTCGGTGCTCACCACGATGCTGGCCGTCGTCGCGTCCCTCGGCGTCTTCAACACGGTCGTCCTCAACACCCGCGACCGGCGGCGCGACCTGGGCATGCTGAAGTCCATCGGCATGACCCCGCGCCAGGTCACGGTGATGATGACGACCTCGATGACGGCACTCGGCGCCCTCGGCTCCGTGCTCGGCGTCCCGCTCGGCATCTGGGCCCACGGGCAGGTCGTCCCGCGCATGGCGGACGCCGTCGACACCACCCTCCCCCCGTACATGACGGACGTCTGGCACCCGGCGGCCCTGACCGCCCTCGCCGTCACGGGCATCGCCATCGCGGTCCTCGGCGCCTATCTCCCCGCCCGCCGCGCGGCCCGCCTGACGATCGCCCAGGTGCTCCACAACGAGTGACGGCGCGAACGCGGTTCGTCCGCGGGTCACCACCCCGTGAGCCCCTGCCCCGGCGGCAGGGGCTCATGCCGCGGCCTGCGGCACCCGGACCACGGTCGGGAGCCGTGGCACCGCCCGCTCCCCGCACGGGCCTGTCACCGTGCGGAGTTGTGCCTGCCCACGGCGCGCGGCGCCGCTCGCCGAAGCGGACGCCGAGGTCACGGCCCGGCCGAGCACGCGCACGCCTCAGCGCGTACCGCGCAGCCGTTCCATGTCCCGCCGCTCGCGCTTGGTCGGCCGGCCCGCGCCGCGGTCGCGGAGGACGGGCGCCGGCATCTGCTCGGGGGTGGGCGGCGGAGGGCTGTTGTCGACGAAGCACTCCGCCGCGACGGGGGCGCCGACCCGCTTCCGCACCAGACGTGTGACGACGACGATCCGCTCGTGCCCCACGCCGCGCAGGCGCACCTCGTCACCGGGGCGGACCGCGTGCGCGGGCTTGACGCGCTCGCCGTTGACCCGCACGTGCCCGGCACGGCACGCGGTGGCGGCCATGGAGCGCGTCTTCGTGAGCCGTACGGACCAGATCCAGGCGTCGACCCGCACAGGGCCCTCGTCGTCAGCCATGTCACGACCCTAGCGCGCCCGGTTCCCGGAACGCGGCGTCCGGTATGCGCTCTTGACGGGAGGCCCCGCGAGCCACAGGATGCGCGCAGGCATGCACACGTCAAAAGTGCCGACGTACCGCCCGCACAGTCCCGCGCAACTCCATCCCCCACACACCGGAGTGACCTGTGCCCGCATTCAAGATCGTCGCGGCCGGCGCCGCCACCGCGCTCGCGGCGGCCCTGCTCACCGCCTCCGCGACACCCGCGTCCGCGCGGCCCACCACCCTCGCCGCCGCCCCCGACATCCCGGTGGCGAACGTCAAGGCGCACCTGAGCCAGTTGCAGTCGATCGCCACCGCCAACGGCGGCAACCGGGCCCACGGCAGAGCCGGCTACCGGGCCTCGATCGACTACGTGAAGGCCAAGCTCGACGCCGCCGGTTACACCACCGTGCTCCAGCAGTTCACCTCGAGCGGCGCCACCGGCTGGAACCTGGTCGCCGACTGGCCCGGCGGCGACACCAACCACGTGATCATGGCCGGGGCGCACCTCGACTCGGTCACCGCGGGGCCCGGCATCAACGACAACGGCTCCGGCTCCGCCGCGGTCCTGGAGACCGCCCTGGCCGTCGCGCGCGAGAACCTGCAGCCCACGAAGCACCTGCGGTTCGGCTGGTGGGGCGCCGAGGAACTCGGCATGGTCGGCTCCCGGGCGTACGTCAACGGCCTGGCCTCCACCGAGCGCGCCAAGATCGACGGCTACCTGAACTTCGACATGATCGGCTCGCCGAACCCGGGCTACTTCGTCTACGACGACAACGCCGCCCTCGAGAAGGTCTTCAAGGACTGGTACGCCGCCAAGGGCATCGCGACCGAGATCGAGACCGAGGGCGACGGCCGCTCCGACCACGCGCCCTTCAAGAGCGCGGGCATCCCGGTCGGCGGGCTGTTCTCCGGCGCGGACTACACCAAGACCTCGGCGCAGGCGCAGAAGTGGGGCGGCACGGCCGGACAGGCCTTCGACCGCTGCTACCACTCGTCCTGCGACACGACGTCGAACATCAACGACACCGCGCTCGACAACAACAGCGACGCGATCGCCAACGCGATCTGGACCCTGGGCACCGCCACCGCTCCCCCGCCCGGCACGGTCTTCGAGAACACCGCGGACGTCAGCGTCCCCGACAACGGCGCGGCCGTGACGTCCTCGATCACCGTCAGCGGGATCAGCGGCAACGCCCCCTCGGCCCTCGCCGTCGGCGTGGACATCCGGCACACCTGGCGCGGCGACCTCGTCGTGGACCTCGTCGCCCCGGACGGGAGCAGCTACCGGCTGAAGAACTCCAGCGGCAGCGACTCCGCGGACAACGTCATCGCCACGTACACGGTCAACGCGTCGAGCGAGGTCGCCAATGGCACGTGGAAGCTGCGCGTGCAGGACGTGGCCTCCCAGGACACCGGCTACATCAACAGCTGGAAGCTGACCTTCTAGCCGCCCGCGCCGGTGGCGGTCCCCGTTCCCGCACGGGGGCCGCCACCCGGACCGCGGCAGGCGCCGCCCCCGCGGGCGGCGACGGAACGTGACCCCGCCCTCGCCCTACGCGGCGGCGCGCGGGGCGCCCTCTGCGGGTACCCGGTCGCCGTCCTACGCTGAAGAGGGGCGCGGCGTGCGGTGCCGGACGTACCGTGCCGGGCCTCCCGCGAGAGGAGAAGCGCTGATGAGCAGTCATCACACCAATTCCCACGTCGACGTCCTCCTCACCGGCTGCGAGCGGCAGGACGCCGGAGCCGTGCTCGGCGCGTTGGAGGCCGCCTTCCCGACGCGTCCCGGCGAGTCGCTGACCGAGGCCGTGGAGCCCCGTCCCGGGTCCTCCCACCCGACCGTGTGGGCCGCCTCCGTCGACACCCGCAGCCACGGCCACGAACTCGGCCCCGTCCACCTCGACGGCTCCCTCACCGCGGACCTCTCCGGCGGACCCCGTCACGTACGCGAGGTCAAGAAGGTGCTCGGCGACTCCTTCCGCCTCGAGGAGCAGGGATCGGTCTCCGGCGACCAGGAGGTCGAGCTCCGGCTCCGCCTCACGGAACTCCCCGACAGCCGCTGAGCCGGACGGCGTCCCCGCGCCCGGGACGGCCCGCCTGGCGGGCCGTCCCGGGCACTGTCCCGGGTACCGCCAGGTCAGGCCACGAAGAGCCCCGCGCCCTCGCCCTCGGAACCGCCGCCGTCGCGGACGGTCTGCGCGGCCGCCGCCAGGCGCTCGACGGCGTCACGCGCGACGGGACCGCCGACGGTGAAGGGCAGCCGGATGTAGCCCTCGAACGCGCCGTCGACGCCGAACCGCGGACCGGAGGGGACGCGGACGCCGAGGCGCTCGCCCGCGACGGCGAGGCGTGAGCCGGAGACGTCGCCGGTTCGCACCCACATCGTCATGCCGCCGGACGGGACGGCGAACTCCCAGTCGGGCAGCCGCTCGCGCAGCGCCGCGACCAGGTCGTCGCGGTGGGCTCGGGCTCTTTCCCGCCGAGCGGCGACCGCCTCGTCCCACGCCCCGGTGCGCAGCAGCCAGGCCACGGCGAGCTGGTCCACGACGGGCGAGCCGAGGTCGAGGTAGGCACGGGCGCTGACGAGGCGGCGTACGACGTCGGGGGCGGCGCGGACCCAGCCGATGCGCAGGCCGGCCCAGATCGCCTTGCTCGCGGAGCCGACGGTGATGACGCTGCCGCCGCGGTCGAAGGCGGCCATCGGGCGCGGCGCGGACTCGTCCCCGTCGAGGGGGAGCTCGGCCATCGTCTCGTCGGCGACGAGTACGGTGCCGGCGGCGCGGGCGGCCTCGACGAGGGCGCGGCGCTGGTCGTCCGGGACGAGGGTGCCGGTGGGGTTGTGGAAGTCGGGCATGACGTAGGCCATGCGGGGCGCCGCGTCGCGCAGGACGCGCTTCCAGGCGTCGAGGTCCCAGCCGCCGAGGCCCTCGCGCATGGCGACGGGGACGAGCCGGGCGCCGTTCTCCCGCAGCAGCTCCAGGACGTTGGCGTAGCTCGGCGACTCGACGGCCACCCGCTCCCCGGGGGTGCCGAGCCGCCGCACGGCGGCCGCGATGGCGCCCATGGCGCCGGTGGTCACCATGATCTGCTCGGGGAGGGTGGGGATGCCGCGCGCGGTGTAGCGCGCCGCGATGGCCTCGCGCAGCACGGGCAGCCCGGCGGGGAAGTCGCCGTGGGTGGCCGAGTAGGACGGCAGGTCGCCCAGGGCGCCCTGGACCGCGCGGGTCAGCCACGGCTCGGGCGCGGGCAGCGCCGCGCAGCCGAGGTCGATGACGGTGCCGGCGGCGTCCGGCGGCAGCGGCTCCAGACCGCGGGTGGGCAGGGCGTGGCCGTCCGGGACGGCGGTCCACGTGCCGGCGCCGCGCCGCGACCGGGCGAAGCCCTCGGCGCGCAGCGCCTCGTAGGCGGCGGCGACGGTGGTGCGGCTGACGGCGAGGGCCAGCGCCAGTTCGCGTTCCGCGGGGAGCCGCGCCGCCACGGGCACGCGTCCCTCCAGGACCAGGACCCGGATGCCGTCGGCGAGCCCACGGTAGGCGGGGACGCGGCGGCCGGCGGCGCGCTGCGCCGGACGGGGCTCGAGCAGGCGCGCGAGATGAGTGACCCCTACCGTTGCGGTCCACTGCGACATGGTTACCGGTCCACCTTCCGCATATTGGCCATGGATTTCTCCCAGGACCATGCCACATAGTGTCCCGCATCCCGTCGTCACGGCCAGAGGGGGGCCTCGTGGAGGGCCAATCCAGAACAGCACGCCGCCTGTTGCACCTGTACGCGGGACTGGCCCTCTACGGGGCGAGCGCGGCCCTCCAGGTGCGCGCCGCGCTGGGCCTCGACCCGTGGGACGTCCTCCACCAGGGCATCTCACGGCACACCGGCGTCAGCATCGGCCTGGTCTCGGTGGGGGTGGGCGCGCTCGTCCTGCTGCTGTGGTGGCCGCTGCGCCAGCGGCCCGGGCTGGGCACGGTCTCCAACGTCTTCGTCGTCGGCCTGTCGATGGACGCGACGCTGGCCCTGCTGCCGCAGCCGGACGGTCTCGGCGTGCGGATCCCGCTGCTGGTGGCGGGCGTGCTGCTCAACGGCGTGGCGACCGGCCTCTACATCACCGCCCGGTACGGCCCGGGCCCCCGCGACGGCCTGATGACGGGCCTGCACCGCCGCACGGGCCGCTCCATCCGCCTGGTGCGCACGGCGATCGAGGTCACCGTGCTGGCGGTCGGCTTCGCCCTCGGCGGCAGCGTCGGCGTGGGGACGGTCGTCTACGCGGTCTCGATCGGGCCGCTGGCCCAGTTCTTCCTGCGCCTGTTCGAGCTGCCGCGGTCCGGGCCGCAGGACGACTCCGTGGTCGTCGCACGCGGAGGGCAGTCGGTGGCCGACACCGCGGAGGGGCGCGCCATACTGCCGGAGTGAGCGACATACGCCATCCGTACCTCGACAGCCCCGCCCCGATCGCCTTCGCCCACCGCGGCGGCACCGCGGACGGCCTGGAGAACACCGCCTGGGCCTTCCGGCGGGCCGTCGACCTCGGCTACCGCTACCTGGAGACCGACGTCCACCTGACCTCGGACGGCGTACTGGTGGCCTTCCACGACGCGTCCCTGGACCGGGTCACCGACGCCGGCGGGCGGATCGCGGACCTGCCGTTGAGCGAGGTGAGCCGGGCCCGCGTGGCCGGGCGGGAGCCGGTGCCGCTGTTCGAGGAACTGCTGGAGGAGTTCCCGGACGCCCGCTGGAACGTGGACACCAAGTCGGACGCCGCGGTCGAGCCCCTGGTGGAGGCGGTGCGCCGGGCCGGCGCGTGGGACCGGGTGTGCGTGGGCTCGTTCTCCGAGGCCCGGCTGGTCCGCGCCCGGGCACTGGGTGGATCGCGGCTCGCCAGTTCCCTGGGCACCAGGGGCGTGGCGGACCTGCGCCTGCTCTCCCGCGGCGGCCGTACCGCCGAACGGCTGCTCCTCGCCGCGGCGCGGCGGCGCGGCGCGGTGTGCGTCCAGGTGCCCGAGCGGGCGTACGGCGTCCGGGTCGTAGACCCCGCGTTCATCGCGGCGGCGCACCGGCTGGGCCTGCAGGTGCACGTGTGGACGATCAACGACGAGGCCCGGATGCGCGCCCTGCTGGACCTCGGCGTGGACGGGATCATGACCGACCGGCTGGAGGCCCTGCGCGCGGTGTTCACCGAACGCGGGGTCTGGGCCTGACGGCCGGTACCGACCGGCCGCCGGCGCCCGTCAGATCTTGGCCTGCTTCGTCTTGGACATGCGGGCGAAGACCACGACGTTGCCCGAGTATCCCGAGTCCTTGGTGTAGGTGCCGCCGCAGGTGATCACGCGCAGCTCGGGGTCCTTGGTGTCCTTGTAGATGCGCTTGGCGGGGAACTCGGCCTTGGTGAACACCTCGATGCCGTAGATGGTGAAGATCGCCGTGGTGCCGTCGTCCCGGACGACATCGATGGTCGAGCCCTTCTTCAGCGCCCCGAGACTGTAGAAGACCGCGGGGCCGCTCTCGTTGTCGACGTGCCCCACGATCACGGAGGAGCCCCGGGCCCCCGGGCTGACCGAGTCCTTGAACCAGGCGGCCTCCCCCGCCTTCTCGAGCGGCGGCGCCGCGATCACGCCGCGGCTGTCCAGCCCCACGTTCATGATCGGCGCGTCGATGCTCACACCGGGGATGCGGATGCGCGTCGGCTGGGCCGGGGGGAGCGGCGGCGGCGCCTTGATCGCGGCCGCGTCGGAAAGGGCCGCGGAGGCGGCGGAGGGCTGGGGCGGACCGTCCATGCCGGTGAAGCCCTGGAAGGTCAGCACCACTCCGGCGACGAGGACCGAGCACACGAGCACCCCGACCGCGCCGCGACCGCGCCGGGTGAGCTTCAGCTGCCGGGGACGGCCGCCCCCGGGGCGCGCGGCGGAGCCACCGGCCGGACGGGCGGGACGGCGCATCGGCCGGCGGCGGGGCGACGCAGCCGGCCCGGAGCGGGCCGGGGGCTTCGCGGGGACGGAGACCGGCGGCTTCCCGGGCGCCGGTGCCGGGGGCTTCGCACCGGCCGGTGCGGGCGGTTTTCCGCCGGCCGGCGCCGGAGGCTTCCCGCCGGCCGGCACGGGCGGCTTCGCCGCGCCCTTCGACAGGCGCGGAGCCTTCGCGGCCGGTTCGCCCTTCGGCTTCCGCTTCTTCTTCCTGGGCGGCTGCCCCGCCTGCGCGGCGGCCGGGTCCGCGGGCCGGGCCCGGGCCGGGGGCTGCGGCGCGCGGTCAGGCCGGCCGTGCGCGCCGGGCGCGTCAGCGGTGGGCTCGGGCACGAACGGCTGGCCGAACCAGGGGTCGGGCTGCCCGTACCAGGCGTCGGGCTGTCCGTACCAGGGCACGGGGGTGGTGTGATCCCCGGAGTTTCGCAGCATCGCAGTCCTTCGGCTCCGACCGGTCAGTCATGAGTGACAGCCCGTCATAAATGATGGTAAACCGAAGTATGCGTCAAACGCGGATGGATCAGCGCGAACCGGGCAATGTGCGTCCCACTCGATCGGGTGGCGTCGCTGCGGCAGCGGGGGCAACCGGCGCTGCGCCGCCGGAAGCAGCGCCGATGATGCCGGCCGTGTCCTGATGGGCGCTCAACACCCGTGCGCCGTCGGCCCCGAAGCCCCGCACGCGCTGGCCGCGCCCACGGTCGTCGTGTACCGCGCGCGCACCACGACTGCCGGGCACCGCCCGTCGAGCGGGCTGCCGTACGCATGGCCGAAGCCCGGCCGGGGACCTTCCGGCGCCCGGGGAGGGCCGCCGGTTCCGGGGTGCCGTGAACGACGCGCCGGGACGGTGGCGGTGAGCGGGCGTGAGAGCACGTTCCGCGAGGCGCTGTTGCGGCGCGCACTCGCCACTCGGTCGCCCCGTAGGGGCGGTCCGTCAGGCGGTCGCATTTTCCGGCCGGCGCGGGCCGCGCATTTGACGTGCCGTTGCCTGATGACCCGTCGCCTGACGACACATCCGTCGCCGCGGGCCCGTGAGATTTCCGGGTCACCCGTTTGACGAGCTCTTCACATTTTTCTGACGCCGCCACGGGTATGGCTCCTCACCTGCGACAACGCTGTTCCGGCCAGAATGCTGATGCCCCGTCCGGGGGAAGGCCTGTGCCGATTCCGAGGTGCGTGAAGATCCCCGCCCTCGTGCCATGGATCTCAAGGACGCGGTCGCAGTACGTGTCGCGGTGATCTCCGATCCCGCCTGCCCCGTCCGCAAGGAGGTTCCCCCCATGCGTGGTTCACGCATTCTCGCAGCGGCGGCGATGACGGCCGCCGCCGTGATCTACCCGGCATCCATGGCATCCGCCTTCCCAGGCGACCAGCTCGTCATCTCGCCGCTCGCCGTCAAGACCGGCGAGACGGTGACCGTCTCCACCAACGGCAACCCCTGCGCCGTCGGCCAGACCGCCAACGGCGTCAGCGACGCCGACGGAAGTTTCGTGCTGACGACCACCGACACCAACCCGAACGCCAACTCCACGCGAACGGGCCAGTTCAAGGTTTCCGACTGGGCGACTCCCGGCATCCACACCGTCACGGTGACCTGCGCCACGGGTCAGACCTACACCGGCCGGTTCGAGGTCACCGGCAGCGGGGCTTCGCCGAGCCCGAGCCCGGGCGACGGTCACGGCAACGGCGGCGGCCGCGGTGACGAACACGGCGGTTACGGCGGCGGCCACGGCGGTGGCGGCGGCGGCGGCCGGTAAGACCCCCCACCGGGAACCGGTCCACGACCGGCACCCGGCGCCGTCCGAACGTCCGGCCACTGGCAACCACAGGCCTGCGACCAGCGTTTCGGCGGCGCACCTCACGGAAGCGGAAGCCGCGCCCACGGGAGACCGGTGGGCGCGGCTTCCGCGCGTGACTTCCCGCGCGGCGCCCGACAGATCGAACAGGTCGCGAATCATCCCTTACGGAATATTTCCCGTGAAACATTCCGTAAGGGGCATATCGACACCTGCCCAGGTCACGGGACCCCGCCGCCCGGGTCGCGGCGGTCCGGCGGGTTCGGGGAGTCGCCATGCGCGGAGGAAGGACTGCCGCACCCGCCCGAGCGGGCCGCCCGTCCACGGCGACCGGCCGACGAGGCACTCCGGCGGGCGGCCGCCGCCGGCCCTGCTCAGCGCGGCCCGGGCCGGCGCAGCGGTCGCGTTCGCGGAAGGGTTCGCCCTGGCCGGCGTGAGCCGCTACGGGCAGCTCGCCGAGTGAACCCGCCGGCGACCTGAGGGGCCGGGTTCCTCGAAGGAGATTCGATGATCGTGTACGACAGGCTGTACATCGGTGGTGTCTGGACCGCCCCGGCGCATCCGGGACCGCGGGACATCCGCTCCCCGCACGACCGCTCCCTGCTCGGGCGCGCCGCGCAGGCCGCACCGGGCGACGCCGACGTCGCCGTTGCGACGGCGCGCGCGGCCTTCAACAGCGGGCCGTGGCCGCACATGGACCCCGAGGAGCGGCAGGAGGTGATCCGCCGGGTGAACGGGCTGCGCGAGGAACGCGCGGCGGAGGCCGCGGCGCGGGTGTCCGCCGCGACGGGGACGCCCCGCCGGTTCGCGGACGCGGAGCAGGCCTCCCTCACGCGGCGGGTCGACGCATGTCTGAAGGCCGCCGAGGAGCAGGGCTGGGAGGAGACCGTCCGTTCCCGCGACCCCTCCCCGGCGTTCGACACCATCGTGCGGCGCGAGGCCGTCGGCGTCGTCGCCGCGGTCATCCCCCTGCGGTGCCCGTTCTCGGCGGCCACGGCACGGCTGACGCCCGCCCTCCTGGCGGGCAACACCGTCATCCTGAAGGCCACTCCGGAGAACTCGCTGTCCATGGGGCTGCTGGCCGAGCTGTACGCCGAGGCCGGACTGCCCGACGGCGCGCTGAGCGTCCTGCCCGCCGACCGGGACACCGGCGAGTACCTGGTCGCGCACCCGGACGTGGACGCGATCGCCTTCACCGGCTCGACGCGGGCCGGGCGCCGCGTCGCCGCGCTCGCCGGCGAGCAGCTCAAGAGGGTCCGGCTGGAACTCGGGGGCAAGGCGGCCGCGATCCTGCTGGACGACGCCGACCTCGCGCGGACGGTGCGGGGGCTGTTCGCCTCACTGGGCGACAACGGCAGGATGTGCGCCGCACGGACCCGCGTCCTCGCCCCCCGCCGCCGGTACGAGGAGGTCGTCGCGGCGGTCGCGGAGGCCGTGGGATCCCTGAAGGTGGGCGACCCGGCCGATCCGGACACCTCGATCGGGCCGATGGCCGGCGGTGAGCGGCGGGAACGCCTGATGTCGTACATCGACCTCGGCAGAGAGGAGGGCGCCCGCCTGGTGACGGGCGGTTCCCGGGTCCCCGCCGGCCTGGAGCAGGGCTACTACGTGACCCCGACGGTCCTCGCGGACGTCGACCACCGCATGCGCATCGCCCAGGACGAGATCTCCGGCCCGGTCCTCACGGTCATCGCCCACGACGGGGACGACGACGCCGTGCGACTGGCCAACAACTCCGAGTACCGCATGTCCGGCGGCGTCTGGTCGGCCGACCCCGAACACGCCGTCGCCGTCGCGCGCCGGCTGCGCACGGGCGCCGTGGCCGTCAACGGGACCGCGACGGGCCTGGAGGGGACGGCCGGGCTCGACGGGTACGTCGTCCACCACACGATCACCCGGCCCCGCTGAGCGCGCCCCTATTTCCGACCTCCGGTGTCCTCCGGCCGCGGAAGGGGCCTGGAACCGCGCCGATTCCACCCCACCGGTCCCCCCGGCACCGCACCGGGGCAGAGGCGGAGTGAGTAGCCGTACTCATGCCCGGGCCCCGACCGGACGGGACGATGAAGGCAACGAAAGCTCGGCTGAGGGGGGTTGGAGGCGGGCATGGGGAGATTCCTGGGCGCGGCGCTGGCGTTGGCCGTGACGGCGGGTGCGCTGGCGCTGGTCTACGCGGTGGGTGCGCCGCTGCCGGTGGTCCTGGGTACGGGAGCCGGGGTGCTGTGCCTGCTGTGGCTGCTCGTCCTGCTCACGGTGCCGTGGAACGTCTACTTCCGGGCGCGGTCGGTGCTGGCCGAGATCGCCGTGAGCCGGGAGAAGGGACTGACGGTCCCTCAGGCACGGGACGCCGAGGCCGCGCGGATCGCCCGGACGATGCTGCGGGTCGCCCTGGCGGGTCATCTGCTCACGGCGGCCGGGGTGGTGGCGGCAACGGTGGCGTCCGGCCGCGGCGCGGGGTACTGGATCGCCGGCTTCTTCCTCCTGAGCACGGTGTTCCGTCCGGCGGGCGCGTGGTTCGGACAGCTGCGGAGACGGCTGGGCACCCTGCTGAAGGACGTCACCCATCCGCGGGACGACGTCCTGGCGCTGAAGCAGCGCGTCGAGCGCACGGACAACGGCGTCAAGGTCCTTGAGGGCAAGGCCGAGGAGCAGTACCGGGCCCTGGCCGAACTGCGGCGGACGATCGACGCGCTGGGTGTCTCGGTGTACGAGCGGGCCGAGGACGCCGACCGCCGGATCACCGCGCTGGCGCGGGAGTTCGAGGCCACGATCGACCGGCTCACGGACAACGAGGAGATCATCACGGGCCTCAAGGCCTTCCTCCGGCTGCTGCGCGCGGGGGACGTCGCCCCCGGCCGGACCGCGGCCGACGCCTGACCCGAAAGCTCCCGGTACGACCCGGGCCGGGCCTACGCGGACGGCTCGGCCGGGCCCGCCGCCACGGAGCTGAAGCCCGTCAGCTTCGCCGGGTTGAGCACCCACATCAGCTGGTCGATGCCCCGCTCGGAGGCGGTGATGCTCAGCAGGGCCATCGGCGTGCCGGCGTGGATGACGAGTGCCGCGGTCTGCCCGTTCGCCTCGACCCACACCACGTCCGTGTCGAGCCAGAAGCGCGGGGCGAAGGCGGTGATGAACCGCGCCACCTTGGCACTGCCGAACACCGGGACCTTGGCGGCGTTGCGCACGGCGCCGCCACCGTCGCCGTAGTTCACCACGTCCGTGGCGAGCAGCTTCTCCAGGCCGGCCATGTCGCCCGCCCGGGCGGCCGCCACGAACGCCTCGAGGAGCCGGCGGTGCTCCGCCGTGCCCACCTGCTCGCGCCGCCCGGCGGCGATGTGCTTGCGGGCGCGGCTGACCAGTTGACGGGAGTTGGCCTCGCTCAGGTCGAGTACGCCGGCGATCTCGCGGTACGGGTAGTCGAACGCCTCGCGCAGCACGTACGCAGCCCGCTCGGTGGGCGTCAGCCGCTCCAGCAGGAGCAGCACCGCGATCTCCACCGCCTCGCCGCGTTCGGCGCCCAGCGCGGGGTCGGAGCGGGTGTCGACCGGTTCGGGGAGCCAGGGCCCGACATAGCCTTCGCGCCGGACGCGGGCGGACTGGGTGACGTTGATGGCCAGCCGGGTCGTCGCGGTGGTCAGGAAAGCGGTCGGGTTCTCCACCGCGTCGCGGTCCGTTGCCTGCCATTTGAGCCAGACGTCCTGGACGACGTCCTCGGCCTCCGCGGCGCTGCCGAGCATCCGGTACGCGATGCCGAACAATCGGGGGCGCAGGGCCGTGAACACCGCCGCGGCCTCGTCGAGCGAACCGTCGCGCTCCGCGTCCCCTGGCTGCATCGTCGCGTTTTCCTCCACCGTCACATCTGCCCTGCCAGCCGTTCCAGCCTACACAGAGGGCGATTTCCTCCGGGCCGGGGGGCACGCCGTCCCCGGGCCCGGTCCCGCGTGATTCCGGGGTTGCCATCGCCGTACGGGTCGCCGGGCGGATGTTCCCGCCGGGTTGGGGAATTGCGGCCGCATTCCGGTCCGATTCCCGCCCCATTCCGCTCCGGCCCCCCGAACACACGACCCCCAATGGTCGACCGGGCGGCCGCTCGGTTTGTGACAGCGAAATCAGCGCGCGATCCCCGCCCGTTCCGCGCGGCGTGCGCACGGATCTTCACGGAATTTCGCACACGCGTTCCAAAAGCGTCCTGGAGCAGGGTAACGTTACGTATCGCAGCGAGATCCGCACAGGGAGGGACGGGGCATGGAGCCCACCACTACGACAGTGCGCCGTGGGCGCCCGCAGGGCTCGGACAATCCCGGCCCGGACGGGCTGACCAACCGTCAGACCCGCATCGTCGAGGCGATCCTGAGCTCGGTGGAGAACCGCGGATTCCCGCCCTCGATGCGCGAGATCGGTGAGGCCGTGGGCCTGGCCAGCACCTCCTCGGTCGCGCACCAACTGGCGGTGCTGCAGCGCAAGGGCGTCATCGAACAGGATCCGCACCGCCCGCGCGCCTACCGCGTGCGGTGCTCCTGGCCCTCGCAGCACGACGCCGAGCCGGGCGCGCAGCCCGTCAGCGCCTCGCCGTCCGCGCGGGTGCCGGTGATCGGCCGCATCGCGGCCGGTACGCCGATCCTCGCCGAGGAGCAGGTCGACGAGGTCTTCGTGCTCCCCCGGCAGATCGTCGGCGCCGGCGAGCTGTTCGCCCTCAAGGTGGTCGGCGACTCCATGACGGGTGTCGCGATCTGCGACGGCGACTGGGTCACGGTGCGCAGTCAGGACGCGGCCGACCACGGCGACATCGTGGCCGCGATGATCGACGGCGAGGCCACCGTCAAGCGGCTCAAGCACGAGGGCGACCGGGTCTGGCTCATGCCGCACAACCCGGCCTACGACCCGATCCCCGGCGAGGAGGCGGTCATCCTGGGCAAGGTGGTCGCCGTGCTGCGGCGCCTCTGAGCGCGGGCACGAAGGCCCCGCTCAGTCCGCCGCCCCGGGCAGCACCGACCGGAGCCCGCCCAGCAGGTGGGCCCGGAAAGCGGCGTCCTGGTAGGCCTCCGCGGAGTGTCCCAGCGCCGTGTAGAAGACGGGCCCTCCGCCGTACTCGTGGCACCAGACCAGCGGATGGTCGGCGCCCATCGAGCCACCCGTGTACGAGGACTCGTCGGCGGAGGCCAGGACCCGCACCCCGGGGCGGGGGCTGCGGTCGAAGTCGTACCACTCGTCGGTGACCTTCCAGGCCCCGCCCAGGTGCGCGGTGGCCGGATGGGCGGCGTCCTCGACCAGGACCGTGCCCTTCTGCAGGGGCGGATGCCCGGTGAAGCGGGCGCCCAGCAGCTCCCCGTAGTACGGCCAGTCGTACTCGGTGCAGGCCGCGGCGTGCACGCCCATGAACCCCGCGCCGTCCGCGTGGTGCGCCGCGAGGGCGGCCCGGCCCGCGTCGCCGAGCACCTCCCCGCTGGTGGAGAGGAACACCACGGCGTCGTACGGGCGAAGGCGCGTCCCCTCGAAGTCCTCGGGCCGTTCGGTGACGTCCACCCGGATACCGTGCTCCTCGCCGAGTTCGGTGAGGGCTCTGACCCCGTCGGGGATCGAGTCGTGTCGGTAGGCGGTGGTACGGGTGCAGACGAGCACGCGGGGGTGGCGGCGGGACAATCGGCTCTCCCAGGGCGGTGACGGACGGCGGCCGGCAGTCGTCGGCCGGCGGCGCCCACCAGTCTCCCCGGCACCGCCGCGGGGTCAAGAGCCGCCCCGGGTCCCGTCAGTGCCCGATGCTGTCGATCAGCTCGCGGGCACCCTGCCGCAGCAGTGCCACCGCGACCGACGTCCCGAGGGTGGCGGGGTCCAAGGGGCCGGCCCACTCGTGGGCGTCGAGGACGGTCTTGCCGTCCGGTGAGAAGACCCGGGCCCGCAGCGAGAGCCTGCCGTCGCGTTCGGCGCGGGCGTAGCCGGCGATCGGGCTGTTGCAGTGGCCCTGAAGGACGTGCAGGAACATCCGCTCGGCCGTGGTCTCCCGGTGCGCGGCCGGGTCGCCGAGGTCGCTCACGACGTCGATCGTGTCGGCGTCGCCCTCCCGGCACTGCAGGGCCAGGACGCCGGCACCGATCGGCGGGATCATCGTCTCCACCGGCAGCACCTCGCTGATGACGTCGGTCCTGCCGATGCGCTCCAGCCCCGACACGGCCAGGAGCAGCGCGTCCGCGTCGCCCGCCGCGAGCTTCTCCAGCCGCCGGTTGGCATTGCCCCGCATGGGGACGCAGGTCAGGTGCGGGTGCGAGGCCATGATCTGCGCGATGCGGCGCACGGACGAGGTGCCGATGCGCGTGCCGGGAGGGAGCCGGTCGAGCGTGAGCCCGCCGGGGTGCACCAGCGCGTCACGGATGTCGTCCCGCTTCAGGAACGCGGCGAAGACCGTACCGGCGGGCAGCGGACGGTCGGCGGGGACGTCCTTGACGCAGTGAACGGCCAGGTCGGCCCGGCCCTCCAGGAGTGCGGCGTCCACCTCCTTGGTGAACGCGCCCTTGCCGCCGAGCCGGGCGAGGTCGCCCATCCAGCGGTCACCGGACGTGGTGACGGGCACGACCTCGGTCCGGATGCCGGGGTGGAGCGCGGCCAGTTCCGCGCGGACGCGCTCGACCTGGGCCAGCGCCATCGGGGAGGAGCGGGAGACGATGCGGATCAGCTCGGGGACTGCCATGAGCCCACGGTACGGCGTCCCGCACGCGTCCCGCGCAACAGCCCCAACCCCACGCGCGGGGGCGACGGCGGGGCTAGTCTGTGCCGCGGCGCCCACCCGCAGGGCGCCGGCGCGGGGACGTGGCGCCACAGGGACACGCGACGGGGTAAGCGCACCATGACGCAGGAACGGCCCTCGCCCGCCGCGGTGTCCCCCGATCCGGCGACCCCCGCCGCCGTCGTCACGGTGCCGGTGCGCCGCTTCCCGGTTCCCGCGCGGCACCGCCGCACCCTCTACGTCCTGGCCGTGCTGGCGCTCCTCGCGCAGATGGCGTTCGCGATGGTCACGACGGCCGTCCGGCAGACGCCCACCATCGACGAGCCGGTGTACGTGGGCACCGCGACGGTCTATCTGCGGGAGCACAGCCTGCGGTTCAACCCCGAACACCCGCCGCTCGGGAAGCTGGTCATCGCCGGCGGCCTGGCCTTCGCCCACCCGCGCCTCGACCCGGCCTTCGAGGGCGACCAGACGGAGCTCGGGCGCAGCGTCCTGTACGAGTCCGGCAACGACCCCTGGCGCCTGATGCTGGCGGCCCGGCTGCCGATGATCGCGCTGACGCTGCTGTTCGGACTGGTGGTGCTCGCGTTCGCGCGCGATCTCACCGGGCCCCCCGGGGGGCTGCTCGCGCTCGCCCTGTACGCGTTCTCCCCGGACGTGATCGCGCACGGCTCGCTCGCCACCCTCGACGTCCCGGCCGCCGGTTTCCTGCTGACGTCGGTGTGGGCGCTGTGGCGGGCCCGCGAGCGTCCCCGGCTCCATCTGCCGCTCGCCGGGGCGGCGTTGGGCGCGGCGCTCGCCACGCGGATGAGCGCGCTCCCCGCGGTGCCGGTCCTGCTGCTCCTGGCCGCGCTGTCGGTACGGCACGCGGACGGGCGGCACGCGGACGGGCGGGGCGCGGAGCGGCCCGCCACCGCACGGTCGCTGCGGCGCGCCGCCGTCGCGGCGGGCACGGTCGGGCTCGTCGCCGTCGCCGTGGTGTGGGCGGCCTACCTGGCCGTCGACCCGCGGCTGCGCTGGACGGCGCCGGACACCCTGCCGGACCTGCACGGCCTGCGGGCCCTGGCCGTGGACGCCCTCCCGCTCCCCCGGGCGTACGCGGACGGGATGGCGGTCCAGTTCGGTTTCGAGGACTCGACGTTCGAGGGCTTCCTCTTCGGCCGCCACTACAGCGGGGCGCTCTGGTACTACCTGCCCGCCGCGGTGCTGGTGAAGACCCCGCTCGGCATGCTCGCCCTGTGGCTCGCCGGCACGGCCGCGCTGCTCGCCGTTCCCCGGCTGCGCGCCGCCGCGCCGTATCTGCTCGTCCCCGCTGCCGTGCTGACGGCGGCCGCCATGACCGGATCGCGGGACTTCGGCGTCCGCTACGTGGTCTTCCTGCCGGTGTTCGGGGCGGTCGCGGCGGCCTGCGTCACCGCCCTGCGGCGCCGGTGGGCGGACGCGGCGGCGGCGGCGCTCGTCGCCTTCGTCGCCGTCAGTTCGCTGCGGACCTTCCCGTACTACCTGCAGTACTCCAACGAGGCCTTCGGCGGCACGTCGAAGACCCATCTGCGCCTGCACGACTCCAACGTCGACTGGGGCCAGGACCTGGGCCTTCTCGCCGACCGGCTCCGCGAGAGCTATCCCGGGGAGCGGGTGTGGCTGGTCTACAAGGGCAGCGGAGTCCCCGCCCACTACGGCATCGACGCCGCCGACCCGCGCAAGGTACCCGAGGACCGGGTGCACGGGCTGCTCGTGGTGTCGGACTCCTCGGTCGCCAAGGCAGAGGGCCGGCTGGCCGAACTCATCGCCGGCAGCGAGCCGATCGACGAGGTGGGGCACTCGATCACGATCTACCGCCGCGGCTGACGCGCGGCGCCGCCCCCCTCCGCTTCCGGGAAGGCGGCGCCGGGCGCCGCGGCGTCAGGGCTTGCGCGCCACCACGGCGTAGACGTTGATGTCCGCGTCGGTGACGTCGGTGATGCTCCGGTAGCGGATCTTGTCGATGTCCTCGAGGCCCTCGACGAACTCCGGGGAGGCGTCGGCATGGGCGGCGAGGGTGTCGTCGGCGTCGTCCGGGCGCCAGTGGTGCACGGGGACGAGGCCGGGCTCCACGATCTCCAGGCCGTTGTCCGTGACGAACCGCAGCACCTCGGCGTGCTCGCGGAGCACGAAGGAGAAACCGCGGTCCTTGTAGGTCTTGGCGACCTTGGCGATCTGCTCCGCGTTGAGGTCGGAGGTGAGGTGGCTGAGCACGAGGTGGCTTCCCGAGGGCAGCGCGTCGACGAGGTGCTTGACGATGCCGTAGGCCTCGTCGTCCTCGACGAAGTGCAGGACGGCGACGAGCACGAGCGCGACGGGCTCGGTGAGGTCCAGTGTGCCGGCCGCCGCGCGCAGGATCGCGGCGGGGTCGTGCAGGTCCGCGTCGATGTAGTCGGTCCGGCCCTTCGGTCCGCTGGTCAGCAGCGCCCGCGCGTGAGCCAGGACGACCGGGTCGTTGTCGACGTACACCACGCGCGCGTCGGGAACGATGCGCTGGGCGATCTGGTGCACGTTCTCCTGCGTGGGCAGCCCTGTGCCGATGTCGAGGAACTGGCGGATGCCGGTCTCGCCCGCGATGTGATTCACCGCGCGGCGCAGGAAGTCCCGGTTGTGCCGCACGTCCAGGTAGCCGCGGGGATTGGCGGCCAGCGCGGCCGCGGCCGCCTCGCGGTCGACGGGGTAGTTGTCCTTGCCGCCGAGGAAGACGTCGTAGACGCGCGCCGGATGCGCCTTGGTGGTGTCGATCCGCCTGCGGAGCTGCTCGGCGGAGTCGTAGTCGTTGGGAGCTTCGCTGCCGCTGGTCATGGCCATCCCCTGGGGACTCGAATACGCGATCTGATCTGCACACAACTTAGCTGGTGAAACGGCGAGTTGGTGCCACCCCCACGGACTTGTCCCAGCGGTCCGCGGGGGTGCGCGCAGAAAGGCCGGAACGGGCCTGCCGTCGGACGTATCCGATCGTTGACCTGGTGACCGCACGTCCCCGGAACCGCCCTGGAGGCTCGCTTGACCTCGGTCCACGCCGCTGAACCGGCCGCAGAACCCCGCAACGCCTCGGTGCTCGTCCACAACGACCGCGGCGAGTACCTCCTGCACCTGCGGGACCGCGGTCCCGGCATCCGGAACCCCGGCACATGGTCGCTGCCCGGCGGCGGCCGTGAACCGCACGACGTGTCCCTGGAGGCGACGGCCCGCCGTGAACTGCGCGAGGAGGCGGGGCTCGACCTGCCGGCGCTGCGCGCCTTCGCGGTGGAACTCGTCCACGACCAGGGAGGGTCGCTCCTCCCGGTCCAGGTGTTCACCGCCCGCTGGAACGGCGACCCGGACGCCCTGGAACTCACCGGAGGCGTCATGCTCCGGTGGTTCCGGCCCGAGGTCATGCCGCGGCTCCGGTTGGGCCACTCGACCTTGGAGCTCGTCCGCCGGCACGCCGGCCCGGCCGCCGCGCCCGGCGCCGGCGCGGCGGCGGGCGGCCGGAGCGAGCTGCACATCGTCGGCGCGCACCTGTACCTGGAGAACCCCGCCGGCGAGGTCCTGCTGGGGCTGCGCCACCCCGACTCCGCATTCGCCGGCGGTGAGTGGCACTTCCCGGCCGGGCACTGCGAACGGGAGAGCGCCGTGGCGTGCCTGGTCCGGGAGGCGGACGAGGAGGCGGGCCTGCGGATCAGCCCGCAGGACGCAGAGTTCGCGCACGCCGTGCACCTCCTGGACGCGGCGGGCGGCCGGCCCCGGATGCAACTGGTCTTCCGGGTACGTCGCTGGCAGGGCGAACCGGTGGTCCGTGAGCCCGACAAGTGCCTGTCCTGGCGCTGGTGGCACCCGGACGCCCTCCCCGAACGCCTCGTGCCGTACACCCGGGCCGCGATCGAGGGCATCCGGGCGGGCCGCGCCTACACCGAGTCGGGTTGGGCGTGAACTCCGCACCGGGCGGCCCGGGCTCCGCGGTGCGCCGCTTCGCGGAGCGCGCGGTCGGCCCGATCGCGCGCTGGACGGACGCGTCCTGGCCCCGTGAGGGCAGCCGGGTGTGGCGGGCCGACGGTGCGGACGGCCTCGTCAGGTACGTCAAGGTCCACCAGAACGACCGCTTCCACGGCCGTGAGGTGACCGCCTACCGGACGTGGGTGCCTGCCCTGGGAGATGCCGCACCGCGTCTGGTCGCGGCCGACGAACGGCTGCCGGCGGTCGTCGTCACCGCCGTCCCCGGCCGCCCCCTCGGCGACGGTGTGCTCCGCACCCCGGAGGAGGAACGAGCCGTCTTCGTCCGCATCGGCGCGCTCGCCGCCGCCGTCCACGGCAGCACGCCGCCCCGCACTCCTTCCGCGGGCGAAGGGCAACCTGCCGTGCGCAGGCTGGACCGGCACCTGGACGGCGCCCGTGCCCACCTGGGCCCGGGGGACCGGCCCTGGTCCGCGCCCTGCGCCAAGGGGACCGCGCGGCAGCGGCCGCGGTCGCCCAGAAGCACGTGCAGACCCTGCACCGAACGATGTTCATCGGCCTCCCCGAGGCCGTGCCCGGGCCCGCCGCCACCGCCGGGGGCTGATCCGCCCGCCCCACCAGTACAGTCGTGCCACACGTGCGGCGTGCGCCGCCACAGGGGCTGGAGGGGACGTCCGTGGAGGGGCTGGCACTGGTCACGCTCATGGTCGGTGCGGTGCTCGTCACCGCCGTCGCCCGGCGTCTGGGGGTGTCTCCCCCGCTGCTGCTGGTCGCCGTCGGCCTGTGCGCGTCCTTCGTGCCGGGGATCCCCGCCTACGCCATCGAGCCCGAACTGGTGATGGTGCTGGTCCTGCCCCCGCTGCTGTACTCCTCGGCGCGGGAGAGTTCCTACCTGCGCTTCCGGGACAATCTGCGCCCCATCGGTCTGCTGGCCGTGGGGCTGGTGCTGTTCACCACCGTCGTGATCGGCTACGCGGCGTTCTGGCTGGTTCCGGGGCTGCCGCTGGGCTCGGCGCTGGTGCTCGGCGCGGTGCTGTCGCCGCCCGACGCGGTGGCGGCGACCTCCATCGGGCGCCGGCTGGGGCTGCCGCGCCGCCTGCTGACCGTACTCGGCGGCGAGAGCCTGGTGAACGACGCCACCGGGCTGACGGCCTACCGCGTGGCCATCGCGTCCGTGGCCGGCGCCGGCTACACCCTGCTGCAGGGCGTGGGGGTCTTCCTGATGGCGGCGGTCGGGGGCTCGCTGATCGGCCTGGCGATCGGCTGGCTGGCCCGCATCGGCCACCGCTTCCTGCCCGGTGACCTGGCCAGCGCGCTCGGGCTGCTCGTGCCGTTCCTCGCCTATCTCGCCGGCGAGGAGGCGCACACCTCGGGGGTACTGGCCGTGGTCGTGGCCGGCCTGTACCTGGGGCACCGCTCCCCCGACACGGAGGCGACCTCCCGGCTGCAGGTGTACGCGGTGTGGAGCGCCCTCGACACGGTGCTGGAAGCCCTCGTCTTCGCCCTGATCGGCCTGCAGGTGCGGGGCATCGTCGACACCGTCGACACGGGCGTGGCGCGACTGGTCGCGGCCGGTGCCGCGCTGACGGCGGTGACCGTGGTCGCGCGCGTCGTGTGGGTCTACCCCGGGACGTACCTGCCACGGCTGATGTTCCCGCGGATCCGGGCACGCGACCCGTATCCCCCCTGGCAGTACCCGGTGGTGCTCTCCTGGGCGGGCATGCGCGGCGTGGTCTCGCTGGCCGCCGCCTTCGCGGTGCCGGAGACCACCGACAGCGGCGCGCCGTTCCCCGGCCGCGACGAGATCCTGTTCCTGACCTTCTTCGTCACGGTCGGCACGCTGCTGCTGCACGGCATGACGCTACCGCCGCTCATCCGGCGGCTCGGCATCTGCAACAAGGAAGCGTACGAGGACGCTCTGGCCGAGGCGAACGCCCAGCACAGCGCCGCCCGTGCGGCACTGGCGCGCCTGGAGGAACTGGCCGGGAACCAGGGCTCCCACCAGGCCGTGCTGGAGACCCTCCGGCAGACCGCGGAGGCCCGCCGCAACGCCGCGTGGGAACGGCTGGGCGGCCCGACCGGCGGCGGCGCGGAACCGCCGAGCGTGGCCTACCGGCGGCTGCGCCGCGCGATGCTGGACGCCGAACGGCAGGAGTTCGTGCGCTTCCGCGACGAACGGCTCATCGACGACGAGGTGCTGCGCCACGTCATGCGCGAACTGGACCTGGAGGAGGCGGCGCTGCAGCGCGAGTAGCGGTGGGCCTCGGCCTCAGGGCCCTGCCCTCACGACCCTGGCCGCAAGATCCTGGCCTCAGCCCATGGACTCGTGGACGAAGCACCAGCGCCAGGCCTCGCCCGGCTGGTACGAGCGGATCACGGGGTGGCCGGTGGCCTCGTAGTGCGCGGTGGCGTGCCGGCCCGGGGAGCTGTCGCAGCAGCCGATGTGGCCGCAGGTGAGGCACAGCCGCAGATGGACCCAGTCGTGGTGTCCGGCGGCCAGGCAGTCGGCGCAGCCGTCGTCCGGCGGCGTGGCGGCGACGTCGGCCGGGGCCTGCTCGAGATCGGGACATGTTGCTGTCGTCACGCCGGCCCCCTGTGCCGTCTGCGGATCACTGCCGATGGAGGCCCCAGGCTACGTCAACCCCGCGCCGCGCGCGATCAACGTCGTCCCGGGGCGTCCAGGCGCGGGGGCCGCGGCTCAGTCGCGGAGTTCGCCCTCCAGGAGGCCCATGGTGAACATGTCGTACCACCGGCCGTCGCGCCGGAAGACCTGACGCAGCCGGCCCTCTTCGACGAAGCCGACCTTCCGGTAGACGTGGTGCGCCGCCTCGTTCTCGGTCACGACGGTGAGCGAGATCTTGTGCAGGCGCATCTTCTCGAAGCCGTAGCGGCACATCGTGCGCATGGCGTCCGTGGCATAGCCGCGGCCCCAGTACTCCTTCTCGCCGAGGTAGATGTCGAGTTCGGCGCACCCGGTCTCGGGCTCGGCGTCGCGCAGCCGGACGAGGCCGATGAGCCGTCCGTCCTCCCGCACCTCGATCCCGTGGAGCACGTCGCCGTAGGCGTTGCGGGGCCGCTCCTCCATGCGCTTCCTCACCTGCGCGAGGGGCTGGGCGTAGCCGTCGTCCATCCAGCGCATGACCTCGGGGTCGTGGTTCCAGCGCCACAGCGCCTCGGCGTCCGATGGCTCCATCGGGCGCAGGGTCACCAGTCGTCCGGGCACCATGGGGCGGCCCCCCCTTCGGGTCGGCATGATCGTCGTCACGGAAACCCGCCAGAATTAGCACGGCCGCCGTCGCACGATCAACCGGATTGCCCTCCGCGGGCCGCGCGTTCAGCTCGCCTCGGCCCTGCCCTCGCCCTCCGCCGCGAGCACGCGCTCGACGTCGGCCCACGAGGCGCCGTGCTCGGCGAGGACGTCCGCGACCACGCCGGGGCCGACGGCGAGGGCGAGCAGGATGTGCTCGTCCCCGATGTGGCGGTCACCCCGGGCCACGGCGGCCCGCAGGGAACGCTCCAGGACGCCCTTGGCCCCGCGGGTGAACGGACGCCGCCCCGCCGGCCGCCACCGGCGGGGCCCGCGTCCGGTGGCGAGGGCGCCGGCGCCGTGGGCGTCCTCGACACGGGCGACGATCTCGGCGACGTCGATGCCGAGGCCGGCCAGCGCCTCGGCATCGCCCCGCGACACGCCGCCGCGCCGGCGGGTCTCGTCCAGCGCCTCCTCCAGCGCCGCGCGGCGCCGGTCGACGCCCAGCGCGGCCAGGGCCGCGGAGGCCCGGGTGCCCTCCCGGTCGAGCAGTGACAGCAGCAGGAGGTCCTCGGTGACCGCCGGGTCGCCCGCTCGCTCGGCGTGCCCGACCGCGCCCTCGACGACCCCCCGCGCGCTCTTGGTGAACTTCTCGAACATCCTCAATGCCTCCCGTACTTCTTGTGCACGGCCTGCCTGCTGACGCCGAGTTCGTGGGCGATCTCCTGCCACGACCACCCCTGCGCCCGCGCGCTCCTGACTTGTACGGTCTCCAGCTGCTCCAGCAGCCGCCGCAGCGCGGCGACGGCCCGCAGCCCGACCCTCGGGTCGCGGTCACCCGCCCGCTCGGCGAGATCGGTTGCCTCGGTCATGCCTGTCAATTTACGTTGACACACATGGGGGTGTCAACCCGAGTTGACAGCGGCGGTGGGGTCAGAGGCGATGTGTCAGGGGCGAAGTGTCAGGCGTCTCCTCGCGCGGCGGCACGGCGCTGCCTCTTCCCCAGCGGTGCCTGGGAGAGGTCCTCGGCCTGGGACCTGAGGTTCTTGTGGCCGTAGCCGCGCTCTGCCAGCCACGCCCTGGCCGCCTCCTCGGCACGTTCGGTCGCCTCGAGGATGTCCTCCTCCGCCTCCCCGGAGTCGAGGAAGCGGAAGGTGAAGGCGGGGCGTGCCGCGATGTCGTAGGTGAGGTGGCCCTCGGGGGTGAAGGCCGCGCGCAGGACGTCGTGTTCCGGTGCGCGGGAGCGGAGTTCCGAGCGCTGCTCGGCGGTGAGTCCGTCGAAGACGCCGCGGACGGTGACGCGGAAGGTGCGTGTGCTCATCCGCCGACTCTAGGCAGCGGGTTCCTACCCGCTCCACCGCATTTCACGAGGCCCGGCGACGTGGACGGGAGCCCGGCGACAGAAACCGGTCGTCGCGCATCACCGCCAGGAGTGCCATGTCGTCGTCCGTCGGGCCGCCCGTGTGCCGGTGCACGTCCGCGAGCAGCGCCTCCAGCAAGCCGGCCGGACTGTCGCGCTGCACTCCGGCCAGCCGGGCCTGCGGGTCGTAGAAGCGGCCCCGCGCGTCACGGGCCTCGGTGACGCCGTCGGTGCACAGCAGCAGCGTCGAACCCGGCGGGAACGGCACCGTGTCCACCACCGCGTCCCCCTCCCCCACGGCCTCCCCCAGCCCCTCCACCAGGAGCAGCCCGTACTCCGACGGCTCGACGGCGCGCACCTGTCCGCCCCGCAGCAGCAGCGGCGCCGGATGGCCGAGGTTCACCAGGCGGACGTGCTCGCCGCCGTGCGGGAACTCGGCCAGCACCGCGGTGGCGAACCACTCCAGCCGTTCGCCGTCATCGCGCCGCCTCAGCTCCCGCCGCAGGGCCTGGTGCATCTGCCCCGCCACGTCCGAAAGGGTCGCCCGCTCGTCGGCCGCCATCCGGAAGGTCCCCAGGACCAGGGTCGCCGCCTCCACGGCGTCCAGGCCCTTGCCCCGCACGTCCCCGACGACGCAGCGCAGCCCGTACGGCGTGTCCTGGACCGCGTACAGGTCCCCGCCGATCTCGGCCTCCGCCTCCGCGGCCTCATAGCACGCGGCGATCCTCAGGTCGCCCACGCGCGCGGGCGGTTCGGGGAGCACCGCACGCTGCACGGTCGCGGTGACCGAGCGGGCGGAGCGCAACCGGGACTCGCGCACCTGCAGCAGCCGGTTGATGAACACCGCGACCACGGCGACCAGCGAGACCGTCAGCAGCTCGCTCATCCCGCTCAGCCCCCGCAGGCGGCCGAAGTGGGCCAGGACCGCCGCGTCCGCGGTGATCGCCACGAGTCCGACCACCATCGTCCCCTGCAGCGACAGCAGCGGCGCCGCGAGCACCGGCGCGACCGAGTAGAAGGCGGCGCTCGTGTACTGCGTCGGGTTGAGCATGTCGACGAGGAAGCCGCCGACGAGGACCACGACCGGGAGCAACCTGATGTACCAGGCCACCTCGGCCGGACCGCAGAGGCCCCCTTCGTCGGCCCTCCCCACGCACCCTCCCGGTCTCTGCCGCTGGCGATCCCTTCAGGCTCCCCCGGCGAACCGCTCCGCGGCCACCGCAGGCCCTCCCCCGGAGTGAACCGCCCGGTGGGAGGCCCGGCCGGCGTGGGCCACGGGGCGGTCCTGCCGCCGCTGTCCCGTTCCGGTGACCGGCCCGCCGCGGCGGTCTGCCCGGACGTCAGGTGCTCCCCCGCCCCGCCGGCGCGGCCGGCCCCGGCCGGTGGGCCGGCGGGGTGGTGAACCCGTCTGGCCCACAGGGCTTCAGCCCGGGGCCGAAGTTGTCGATCATTGCGCCAGGAAGCACGGAACTGGTTCCCGACACCGCCGAGGAGTCGCGCCGATGACGACGTGGACGATGGACGAACTGGACCGCATCGAGAGTGCCGACGAGCTCTCCATCGCGCCCCGGCGCGACCCCGGCACCCTCGACCCGCCGACCACGATCTGGGTGGTCCGCGACGGTGCCGACCTCTACGTACGGGCCTACCGCGGGCGCGGCGGCACCTGGTTCCGCGCCGCGCAGGCCCGGCACGAGGGCCGGATCAGCGCCGGCGGGGTCGAGCGGGACGTCACCTTCGTGGAGGTCGACGACCCGGCCGTCAACGAGCGGCTCGACGCCGCCTACCGCGGCAAGTACGGCCGCTACAGCGCGGAGTACGTGGAGCCCATGGTGGCCGGGACCGCGCGCGCCGCGACGCTCAAGCTCGTACCGCGCTGAGCGCCGGCACAACGGAGCACGGGACAGACATGACGACCATGGTCATCGTCGGTGCGGGGCGGGGGCTGGGCGCCGCCGTGGCGCGCCAGTTCGGCAGCGACGGCTTCGACGTCGCGCTCGTCGCCCGGGACCAGGACCGTCTGGACACCCTGGCCGCCGCCCTGGACAAGGACGGCGTGACCGCTCGGGGCTTCGCGGCCGACGTCCGCGAGCCGCCGGCGCTCGGCGCCGCGCTGGACGCCGCCGCGGCCGCGCTCGGGCCGATCGAGGTGCTGCAGTACAGTCCGGCCCCGCCCGCCGACTTCATGAGGCCCCTCCTGGATACCACCCCGGCCGACTTCGCGGGGCCCTTGGAGTTCTCCCTGTACGGCGCGGTCACCGCCGTCCATGCGGTGCTGCCCGACATGCGCTTCCTGGGCCGCGGCACGATCCTCTTCGTCAACGGCGGCAGCGCGGTGCGGCCGCTGCCCGCCCGCGCCGGGACCTCGGTGGCGTACGCGGCGGAGAGCGCCTACGCACGGATGCTGCACGACACGCTGGCCTGCGAGGACATCCACGTCGCGCAGCTGGTCGTCCCCGGGGTCATCAGACCGGGGCACCCCCGCAACGATCCCGCCACGCTGGCGGGCGCCCTGTGGGCGTTGCACAGGGACCGGACGGGGTTCCGGCACTTCGCGGGCGTGCTGGAGGGCGAGGCGTGAGGACGGCACGGCCGCCGCGGAACCGCCGGGCGCGACCGCCCCGAACGGCCGCCCCGGCGGCGAGCCGACCCGGGCGGTGACGGTACGTGAGGTAGACAACCAGCGCGGACACCGGCGGTGACGGGTCCGCCGATCGCGACGCCACCCCGAGGAGCCAGCCGTGACCCAGGAGTTCTCCGGATCCACCGCCCTCGTCACCGGCGGCACCGCCGGCATCGGGCGCGGCGTCGCGCTGCGGCTGGCCGCGCTGGGCGCCGACGTCGTCGTCCACGGGCGGGACCCCGAGCGCGGCGCGGAGGTCGTCGCGGAGGCGGGCGCCGCGGGCGGGCGGGCGCGGTTCGTCGCCGCCGACCTGTCCGACCCCGGCGACGTGCTGCGCCTGGCCGCGGCGGCGGGCGCGGTGGACGTGCTCGTCAACAACGCGGGCGTCTACCGCTTCGCGGCCGCCGCCGATTCCACGGCCGAGATGTTCGACCTCCACATGGCCGTCAACGCCCGTGCGCCCATGCTGCTGGTCGGCGCCCTCGCCCCGGGCATGGCGGAGCGCGGCCGCGGGGCGATCGTCAACCTGAGCACCCTGGCGGCGAGCATCCCCGCGCGCGGGGCCGCCGTCTACGGGGCGTCCAAGGCGGCGCTGGAGATCATGACACGTGTCTGGGCGGACGAGTTCGGGGCCCGCGGGGTACGGGTGAACGCCGTGGCGTCGGGGCCGGTCCGCACTCCCGGCACCGTGGAGATGGGCGAGGACACACTGGCGGCCGTCGCGCACAGCACGGTCCTTCACCGGGTCGGCGAACTCGACGAGATCGTCGAGGCGATCGTCTTCCTCGCCTCGGAGCGCGCGGGATACGTCACCGGCACCGTCCTCGGCGCGTACGGCGGTCAGCAGGCGATCGGCTGACGGCGGCGACCGCCCGGCGCGCCGCCCACGCCCCCTCCGGACCCGAAGGGACCCACCCCCGATGAAGGTGCCGCCGCATCCCGGCCTCGACGAGGACACCGTCTACCTGGATCACAACGCCACCACACCCGTCGACCCGCGGGTGGCGGAGGCCATGGGGCCCTGGCTCACCACCGGGTTCGGCAACCCCTCCAGCGGCCACGCCTGGGCCGCCGAGCCGGCCGCGGCGCTCGCGCGGGCCCGCGCCCGGGTCGCCGCGCTGATCGGGGCGACGGCCGAGGGGATCGTGTTCACCGGATCGGGGTCCGAGGCGGACAACCTCGCGCTGCGCGGCGCGGTGCTCGCCGCGGATGCCGACCGTCCCGAGGTGATCACCCAGGTCACCGAGCACCCGGCGGTGCTGGAGACCTGCCGCGCGCTGCGGCGGCTGCACGGGGTGCGGGTGACGTGTCTGCCGGTGGACCGGGAGGGGCGCCTCGACCCGGCCGTGCTGGCCGGGGCCCTGAGCCCGCGGACCGTGCTGGTCTCCGTCATGGCCGCCAACAACGAGACCGGCACGCTGCAGCCCGTCGCGGAGCTCGCCCGGATCGCCCGCGACCGGGGCGCGCTGTTCCACTGCGACGCCGCCCAGGCCGCCGGGAAGGTCCCGCTGGACGTGGAGGGTCTGGGCGTGGACCTGCTGACGGTGGTGGGACACAAGATGTACGCGCCGAAAGGGATCGCCGCCCTGTACGTGCGCCCGGGCCTCCGTCTGGAGCCCCAGGTGTACGGGGGCGGGCAGGAGGGCGGACTGCGGGCCGGCACCGAGAACGTCGCTTTCGCGGTGGCCTTGGGCGTCGCCGCCGAGCTGGCCGCCGCGGAACTCGCCGACGGCGCCGCGGAGCGCGCGGCAGCGCTCCGCGACCGCCTGCACCGGGGCCTGGCCCGGGCGCTGCCCGGCCGGGTCCACCTCAACGGGTCCGTCCGCCACCGCCTGCCCACCACGCTGAACGTCCGCATCGACGGCGTCCCGGGCCACGAGCTGCTCGCCGCGGTGCCCCGGATCGCGGCCTCCACCGGGTCCGCCTGCCACGCCGGCGGCCGGGCGCCCTCGCCGGTGCTGCGGGCGATGGGCCTGTCGGACGACCGCGCCCTGTCCGCCGTACGGCTGTCGGTCGGGCGCTGGACGACAGGGGACGAGGTCGACCGGGCGGCGGGGGTGCTCGCCGCCGCCGCGGGCGCGCTCACCGCGCGCTCCGGCTCCGCCGGCTGAGGCCTCCGCCGGACTTGCGGGCGGCTCCCCGCCCGGTAGCGTCGGAAGGAGGTGGGGACCACCGCACGAAGGAGCAGGCGGATGGGCATGAAACGGTGGCTCGACGCCTGGCCGGTGTTCCGGCAGCTCACCGGGACGGACCCGCTGGGGCGGGGCGCGGCCGCTCAGTCGGCCCGCTCGGCCGGGCTGGGAGCCCGTACGGAGAGCGCCGACCGGGTGGCCGGCTCGGTGTGTCCCTACTGCGCCGTGGGCTGCGCGCAGCGCGTCTTCGTCAAGGACGAGAAGGTCGTCCAGATCGAGGGCGACCCGGACAGCCCGATCTCGCGCGGCCGGCTGTGCCCGAAGGGCTCGGCCAGCAAGCAGCTGGTCACCGGTCCGCAGCGGGAGCAGCGGGTGCTCTACCGCCCGCCGTACGGCACCGCCTGGCAGGAACTCGACCTGGACACGGCCATGGACATGGTCGCCGACCGGGTGCTCGACGCACGGCGCAAGGGCTGGCAGGACACCGACGCGGACGGGAAGACCCTGCGCCGCACCATGGGCCTGGCCAGTCTCGGCGGGGCGACGCTGGACAACGAGGAGAACTACCTCATCAAGAAGTTGTTCACCGCACTCGGCGCCCTGCAGATCGAGAACCAGGCCCGTATTTGACACTCCGCCACGGTTCCCGGTCTGGGAGCCTCGTTCGGACGTGGCGGCGCCACGGACTACCAGCAGGACCTGATCAACTCCGACTGCATCGTCATCATGGGCTCCAACATGGCCGAGGCCCATCCGGTCGGGTTCCAGTGGGTCATGGAGGCCAAGGCGCGCGGCGCCAAGGTCTTCCACATCGACCCGCGGTTCACGCGCACCAGCGCGCTCGCGGACCAGCACGTCACCATCCGGGCCGGCACCGACATCGCCTTCCTCGGCGGCGTGATCAACCACGTCCTCACGCACGGCCTGCACTTCCGGGAGTACGTGGAGGCGTACACCAACGCGCCCTACCTGCTGAGCGAGGACTACCAGGACACCGAGGACCTGGACGGGCTGTTCAGCGGCTACGACCCGCACACCGCTTCCTACGACGCGTCGAGCTGGTCGTACGCGAGCGTCCCGGCGGAGGCGCAGCCGGGCCACCGCCACAAGGAGGTGTCCGCCCCGTTCCAGCACGGCGCGGGCGGCCCGTTCATCGAGGGCGCCGCGGGCGGCATCGAGTCCGACCCCACCCTGGAGCACCCGCGATGCGTGTTCCAGGTGCTCAAGCGGCACTTCTCCCGCTACACGCCCGAGATGGTGGAGCGCATCTGCGGGGTGCCGCAGGAGCTGTTCCAGCAGGTGTGCCGGGCCTGGACGGAGAACTCCGGCCGGGAGCGCACCACCGCGCTGGTGTACAGCGTCGGCTGGACGCAGCACTCGGTGGGCGCCCAGTTCATCCGGGCCGGGTCGATCGTCCAACTGCTGCTGGGCAACATCGGCCGCCCGGGCGGCGGGATCTTCGCGTTGCGCGGCCACGCCAGCATCCAGGGCTCCACGGACGTCCCCACGCTGTTCAACCTGCTGCCGGGCTACCTCCCGATGCCCGACGTCACGCACGAGGACCTGACCACCTACCTGGACGGGGTGCGCGGCCGGGGGCAGAAGGGCTTCTGGGGCGCCGCCGACGCCTACATGGTGTCGCTGCTCAAGGAGTACTGGGGCGACGCCGCGACGGCGGAGAACGACTACTGCTTCGACTACCTGCCCCGGATCAACGGTGACCACGGCACCTACCGCACCGTGATGGACATGGTCGACGGCAAGGTCTTCGGCTACTTCCTGCTCGGGCAGAACCCCGCGGTCGGGTCCGCCCACGGACGGCTGCAGCGCCTGGGCATGGCGAACCTCGACTGGCTGGTCGTCCGCGACCTCGCCATGATCGAGAGCGCCACGTTCTGGAAGGACGCGCCGGAGATCGAGACCGGGGAGATCGTCACCGAGCGCTGCCGCACCGAGGTGTTCTTCTTCCCGGCCGCCTCGCACGTGGAGAAGGCCGGCACCTTCACGCAGACGCAGCGCATGCTCCAGTGGCGCGACCAGGCCGTCGAGCCGTCCGGGGACCAGCGCTCGGAGCTGTGGTTCTTCCACCAGCTCGGCGTGCGGCTGAAGGAGAGGCTGGCCGGTTCGACGGACGAGCGCGACCGCCCGCTGCTGGACCTCGCATGGGACTACGAGACCGAGGGCGACGAGCCGTCCCCGTCGGACGTGCTGCGCCACATCAACGGCATCGACCTGCGCACCGGCCGGACCGTCGACGGCTACCTCGACCTGAAGGCGGACGGCTCGACGATCTGCGGCTGCTGGATCTACAGCGGGGTCTACGCGAACGAGACCAACCAGTCCCGCCGCCGCACCTCCCGCTTCGAGACCGGTCCGTACGACGCGGAGTGGGGCTGGACATGGCCGCTCAACCGCCGCGTGCTGTACAACCGCGCCTCCGCCGACCCGCAGGGGCGGCCCTGGAGCGAGCGGAAGAAGCTGGTCTGGTGGGACGCGGAGGCCGGCGAGTGGACCGGCCGCGACACCCCCGACTTCGAGAAGCACAAGCCGCCGGACTACAAGGCCCCGGCAGGGGCGTCGGGCATCGAGGCGCTCGACGGCGACGACGCGTTCATCATGATGCGCGACGGGAAGGGCTGGCTGTTCGCCCCGGCCGGTCTCGCGGACGGCCCGCTGCCCACGCACTACGAGCCGCACGAGTCGCCGATGCGCAACCTGCTCTACGGCCAGCAGGGCAACCCGGTGCGCAAGGTCTACGGGCGTCCTGACAACCCGTCCAACCCCGCGCCGCCCGAGGCGCACTCCGAGGTCTTCCCGTACGTGTTCACCGCGGCGCGGCTGACCGAGCACCACACGGCGGGCGCGATGAGCCGGCAGCTGCCCTATCTGGCGGAGCTCCAGCCGGAGTTGTTCGTGGAGGTCTCTCCCGAGCTGGCCGCCGAGCGGCGGCTGCGGCACCTGGACTGGGCCCACGTGGTCACCAGCAGGACCGCGGTCGACGCGCGCGTGGTGGTGACCGACCGGATGGCGCCGCTGCGCGTCGACGGACGGGTCGTGCACCAGGTCTGGATGCCGTACCACTGGGGGCAGACCGGACTCACCAAGGGCGACGTGGTCAACGACCTCATCGGCGTGGTCGCCGACCCGAACGTGTTCATCCAGGAGAGCAAGGTGCTGACCTGCGACGTCCGGCCCGGCCGGCGCCCGAGGGGACCCGCCCTGCTCGAGTACGTCGCGGACTACCGCAGGCGGGCCGGCATCACGACGGAGACCGGCACCCGCATAGCGACGGCGGGCGGCCACGTCGAGCGGGCGCACATCGAACCGGACCGGCCGGAGGAGCCGTCATGACGCAGGACAACAGCTTCTACGGGCCGCTCTCCGACCCCGCGGGGAACGCCGGCCACCGCGACCACCCGGAACGGGTGGGCTTCTTCACCGACACCTCCGTGTGCATCGGCTGCAAGGCGTGCGAGGTGGCCTGCAAGGAGTGGAACGCCATCCCCGAGGACGGCATCGACCTGCTGGGCATGTCGTTCGACAACACCGGCATGCTGGGCGCGAGTTCGTGGCGGCACGTGGCCTTCGTCGAGCAGCAGCGCCCGCTCGGCCACCAGGACGCGGGCCTGGCCGGGCTGCCCGTCGGCCCGTCCAGCACGGAAGGGACGGCCGAGGTGGTGGCCGACGCCCTGGAGGTCGCCGCGCGGGGCGGCGGCGACCTGGGCACCGCTCCGGTGGACCTGGGCTTCCCCTCCTTCGACCTGCCCGGCGCCGGGACGGGCGCGGAGGCCCGCACCGAGTTCCGCTGGCTGATGTCCTCCGACGTGTGCAAGCACTGCACACACGCGGGCTGCCTCGACGTGTGCCCCACCGGCGCGCTGTTCCGCACGGAGTTCGGGACGGTCGTCGTACAGCCCGACATCTGCAACGGCTGCGGCTACTGCGTGTCCGGCTGCCCGTACGGCGTCATCGACCGGCGGCCCGACGACGGCCGGGCCTGGAAGTGCACGATGTGCTACGACCGGCTCCGCGACGACCTGGAACCGGCCTGCGCCAAGGCCTGTCCCACCGACTCGATTCAGTTCGGCCCGCTGGACGAGCTGCGCGAACGCGCCGACCGGCGCCTGGCGCAGCTCCACGAGGCGGGGGTCACCGAGGCCCAGCTGTACGGCCGCGACCCGGAGGACGGGGTGGGCGGGGACGGGGCGTTCTTCCTGCTGCTGGACGACCCGGAGGTGTACGGCTTCCCGCCGGACCCGGTGGTGCCGACCCGCGACCTGATGTCGATGTGGAAGCACGCGGGCGTCGCGGCGTCGGCGCTGCTGGCGGCCTCGGCCGCGGTGTTCCTCGGCGGAGCGCGGCGGTGACCCGCGAAGGGGCCGGGCGGCACGGCCGGGGCGGTCGCGACGACGACGGCAGCCGCGAGCGCTCCATGGTGCCGAAGGCGACGTTCAGCTCCTACTACGGGCGCCCGGTGCTCAAGCCGCCGGTGTGGGAGTGGAAGATCCCCGCGTATCTGTTCACCGGCGGGCTGTCGGCCGGTGCCGCCCTGCTCGCGGCGGGCGCGGACCTGACGCGGCGTCCCGAACTGGCCCGAGCGGGCCGGCTCGGCGGCTTCGGCGGCCTGCTCGTGAGCATGTACCTGTTGATCGCGGACCTTGGGCGGCCGGAACGCTTCCACCACATGCTGCGGGTGGCGAAGCCGAGTTCGCCCATGTCCGTGGGCACCTGGATCCTCGTCGCGTACGGGCCCGGCAGCGCGCTGGCGGCCGCGGCCGAGGTGCTGCCCGCGGGCGTGCGCGGAACGCTGCCCGGGAGGCTGCTGCGCACGGCCGCGCGCCCGGCGGGGCTGTCGGCGGCGCTCCTCGCGCCCGGCGTCGCCTCGTACACGGCCGCGCTCCTGTCGCAGACGGCCGTGCCCGCGTGGCACGACGCCCGCCGCGAGCTGCCCTTCGTCTTCACCGGCTCGGCGGCGGCCAGCGGCGCGGGCCTGGGCATGCTCCTGGCCCCCGTCGCCGAGGCGGGCCCCGCCCGGCGCCTCGGCGTGGTCGGCGCGGCCGCCGAAATCGTCGCCTCCCGGCTCGTCGACCGCCGCCCGGGCCTGGTGACGGAGGCCTACACCACCGGCCGCCCGCACCGGCTGCGCCGGGCCTCCGAGTACCTCACCCTCGGCGGCGCGCTGACCGCCCTGACCCTCGCCCGCCGCAGCCGCACCGCGGCGGCCGCGGGCGGCCTCGCCCTCCTCGCCGGCAGCGTGCTGCAGCGCTTCGGCACCTTCGAGGCGGGCGTGGTCTCCGCGAAGGATCCGGCGTACGTGGTCAAGCCGCAGCGGGAACGCCTCCAGGCTCGCGCCGAGGGCGCCTCCGGCGGGGGGTGAGCCCGGCGCGGCGTCCCCGTCTGCGGGTACGTTGCGCCTGCGGCCGGCATCCCCCACCCTCCCACCCAGCCTAGGGCGGGGGATGCCCGCCGCAGGCGCGAACAACCCGCACACGACAACCGGGCCCCCCGGAACCGGCCGGTGTGGCGGGAGCGCCCCCGGGCTGCGGCCGCCGTACCCTTGGCGGCAGCCAGGCCAGAGCGAAGGTGCTGCTGATGGACCGCGACCAGACCTCCACCGCTCCTTCCCCGTCCTCCGACGCACGCAGGCACGTGCCCCGCACCGACGCCCTGCTGGCGGAACCCCGGCTCGCCGCGGCGGCGGATCGGCTGGGGCGGTCCGTGGTCAAGGAGGTGGTGGCCGGGGTGCAGGAGCGGGCGCGTGCCGGGGAGGTGCCCGTCGACGGGCTCGCCGAACTCGCCGTCGCGGCGCTCCCGGCGACCGCGGCCGGGCTGCGTCCGGTGCTCAACGCCACCGGGGTGCTGCTGCACACCAACCTCGGCCGGGCCCCGCTGTCGCGGGCCGCCCGTGACGCCGTGCTCGCCGCCTCCGGAACGACGGACGTGGAGCTCGACCTCGCCACCGGCGCGCGTTCCCGCAGGGGGCGGTCCGCGCTGGAGGCGCTGCTGCGGCAGGTGCCCGCCGCCGAGGCGGCGCACGTGGTCAACAACGGTGCCGCGGCGCTGGTGCTGGCGGCCACGGCGCTGGCACAGGGGCGCGAGATCATCGTCAGCCGCGGTGAGCTGGTGGAGATCGGGGACGGCTTCCGGCTGCCCGACCTGCTGGTCTCCACCGGCGCCCGGCTCCGCGAGGTGGGGACGACCAATCGGTCCGCGCCACAGGACTACGCCGCGGCCGTCGGACCCGACACCGGGTTCATCCTGAAAGTGCACCCCTCCAACTTCCGCATCACCGGCTTCACCCGGGACGTGCCCGTCGCGGAACTGGCGCGGCTCGGCGTGCCGGTGGTGGCCGACATCGGTTCGGGGCTGCTCGTCCCCGACCCGGTGCTGCCGGACGAACCGGACGCGGCCTCCTGGCTGCGTGCCGGGGCGTCCCTTGTCACCGCCAGCGGCGACAAACTGCTGGGCGGGCCGCAGTGCGGGCTCGTGCTGGGCCGCGCCGACATGGTGCGGCGGCTGGCCCGCCATCCGCTGGCCCGCGCGCTGCGGGTGGACAAGCTGACCCTCGCGGCGCTGGAGGCGACCGTACGCGGTCCCGAAACCCCGACGTGGACGGCCCTGCACGCCGACCCCGCACGCCTGCGGGACCGCGCCGAACGCCTCGCCGCCGAGCTGCGCGCCCACGGCTTCGACAGCCGGGCCTGCGACACCCTGGCGGTCGTCGGAGGCGGCGGTGCGCCGGGCGTCACCCTGCCCAGCGCCGCCGTGTCGCTGCCCGCCGCGTACGCCACCCTGCTGCGGCGGGCCGATCCAGCGGTGATGGCCCGCGTGGAGGACGGCCGGTGCCTGCTCGACCTGCGGGCCGTGCCGGAGGAGGCGGACGAGGAGCTGGCCTTGGCCGTGCGCCGGGCCGGTGTGCCCCCCGGGACGGGGGACTGACGTGCACGTCGTCGCCACCGCGGGCCACGTCGACCACGGCAAGTCCGCCCTGCTGCGGGCCCTGACGGGCATGGAGCCCGACCGCTGGGCGGAGGAGCGGCGGCGCGGCATGACTCTGGACCTCGGGTTCGTGTGGACGCGGCTCCCCGGCGCCGGGGACGTCGCCTTCGTGGACGTGCCCGGCCACGAGCGCCTCGTGGGCAACATGCTGGCCGGTGTCGGCCCGGTTCCCGCGGTGCTCTTCGTGGTCGCCGCCGACCAGGGCTGGCAGCCGCAGTCCGAGGAGCACCTCGCCGTCCTGGACGCGCTCGGCGTACGGCACGGTGTCCTCGCCGTCTCGCGCTGTGACCTGGCTGACCCCGACGCGGCGCGGAAGGAGGCGAGGGCCCGCATTGCGGAGTCCTCCCTCGGCGATGTGGAGTGCGTGGCCGTCAGCCCCGTCACCGGCGCCGGGCTCGACGGGCTGCGGGCGGCCCTGGTACGGCTGGCTGGCACGCTCCCGCCCTCCGACCCGGCGGCGGACGTGCGGCTGTGGGTCGACCGCGCCTTCACGGTGCGGGGCCGGGGCACGGTCGTCACCGGGACGCTGGCCGCCGGCACCGTCCGGGTCGGCGACCACGTCCAGCTCGCACGTGACGGCCGGTTGTTGCGAGTGCGGGGCCTGGAGTGCCTGAAGGAGCCGCGGCAGGAGGCGCGCGCGGTGGCCCGCGTCGCGGTCAATGTGCACGGACCGGGCGCCGGGTCGCTGCGGCGCGGGGACGCGCTGCTGACCCCGGACCGCTGGCTGACCACCGATCTCGTCGACGTGCGGCTGCGCGGCGACGCCGCCGGCGACCTGCCCCGCGAGCTCATGCTGCACGCCGGTTCGGCCGCCGTGCCGGTGACGGTCCGCCCGCTCGGCGACGACAGCGCACGCCTGCGGCTGGCCTCGGCGCTGCCCCTGCGGGTCGCCGACACCGCCCTGCTGCGCGATCCGGGGCGGCACCGCGTCCCCGCGGGGCTCACCGTCCTCGACGTGCGTCCGCCCCGGCTGACCCGCCGTGGCGCGGCGGCGGCACGGGCGGGCGAGCTGCGGTCCCTCCCCGAAGTCGCGGACGGGGCCGCGGAGTTGCGCCGCCGGAAGCTGGCCCGGCGCGCGGAGCTGCTCGCCATGGGCGTCCGGCCGCCGGGCGACCCCGTGGCGGGCGACTGGCTGGCGGACCCGGACCACTGGGCCGCCCTGCGCGACCGGCTGCGGGAGGCGGTCGAGGAGCACGCCGTACGCAACCCCCTGGATCCCGGTCTGCCCCTGGAGGCGGCCCGCCAGGCGCTCGGCCTGCCGGACCGCTCCCTGGTGGAGGCGCTCGCCGGGGCCGCGCCGGGCCTTCGGCAGGGCGGCGGCCGGCTGTACGGGAGCCACGCGCGCCCGACGCTGCCGCCAGCGGCGCGGGCCGCCGTCGACGCGGTGCGGGCCGACCTGGCACGGACGCCGTTCCGCGCGCCGGAGGCCGAACGGCTCGAACGGCTCGGGCTGACCCCCAGGCTCCTCGCCGCGGCCGACGCGGCGGGAGCGCTGCTCAGGATCGGCGAGGGCATCGTGCTGCTGCCGGGCGCGGACGCACGGGCGGCGGCCGTACTGGCGCGGCTCGGTCAGCCGTTCACCGCGAGCGAGGCGCGCCGGGCGCTGGACACCACCCGGCGGGTCGTCATCCCGCTGCTGGAGCACCTCGACCGGCAGGGCCGCACCGTACGCCTGGACGGTGCCCGGCGGCGCTGCGCGGAGTCCCCCGGGGCGGAGGACGGGCGCGATGCGCGGTGAGACACGGAGGCGGCGGACCGGCCGGCGGAGACGGACGGGAATCGAACCCGCCTGCCCGAGTTGCTCGGACACCTCGGTTTTGAAGACCGGGAGGGCCACCAGGCACCCTGACGTCTCCCTGCCGGGCCGGACGCCCATCGAACCTCCGGCCCGCACCCAAGTCAACGCGCCACACGGCGGTGTCACCCCGGCCCGGGCGACCGCGCTTCCGGCGCCCATCTCGGAAGGAGCACCACAGCCATGACGGGAACCGGCGTCCGGCAGGACAGCGTGCGGCTGACGCAGTACGCCCACGGCGGCGGCTGCGCCTGCAAGATCCCCCCGGGCGAACTGGAGGAGATGGTGGCCGGGCTGGCGCCGGGGGGCCCGGCGGGCTTCCCCGGGGGCGACCTGCTCGTCGGCCTGGACACCGGTGACGACGCCGCCGTCGTCCGGTTTCCCGGCGGGCCCGGCGCGCGGGCGGTGGTAACCACCGCGGACTTCTTCACCCCGGTGGTCGACGATCCGTACGACTGGGGCCGGATCGCCGCCGCCAACGCCCTCTCCGACGTCTACGCCATGGGAGGCACCCCGCTCGTGGCGGTCAACCTGCTGAGCTGGCCGCGGGACCTGCTGCCCCTGGAGCTGGCCCGGGAGGTGCTGCGCGGCGGGCTGGAGGTCGCGACCCTGGCGGGCTGCGTCGTCGGAGGCGGCCACAGCGTCGACGACCCGGAGCCGAAGTACGGCATGGCCGTCACGGGTACCGCCGACCCGGACCGCCTGCTGCGCAACGACGCGGGCCGGCCGGGTGTGCCGCTGTCGCTGACCAAGCCCCTGGGCCTGGGCGTGCTCAACAACCGCCACAAGACGACCGGCGAGGTCTTCCCGCAGGCCGTCGAGACCATGACGACACTCAACCGGGAGGCCGCCCGGCGGGCGCTGGCGGCGGGTGCGGTGTGCGCGACCGATGTGACCGGCTTCGGGCTCCTGGGCCACCTGTACAAGCTGGCACGGGCATCCGGGGTGAGCGCCGTGGTCCACGCCTCGGCCGTCCCGTACCTCGACGGGGCGCGGGAGGCCGCCGAGGCCGGCCACGTCAGCGGCGGCACCCGCCGCAACCTCGCCTGGGTGGCACCGCACACCGACTTCGGCGGCGCGGACGAGCTGACGCGGCTGCTGCTGGCGGACGCCCAGACCTCGGGCGGCCTGCTGGTGGCCGGTGAGGTGCCCGGCGCCCCGGTCGTCGGGGAGCTGGTGGCGGCCGGTGAGCACCGGATCGTCGTCCGCTGATCGTCGCGCCGAAGGCCCGACCTGCCGGAACAGTGGTTGTTACACTGTTTCTCCGGACTCGCCCACCAGCCCGGAGCACATCGTGACCCTCACCCACGCCGACGTACGGTCCGCGACCGCCCGTATCTCCGGGCACACCCGCCCCGTCACGCTCACCCCGGTGGACCCGGGGGCGTTCGGCGCCGCCGTACAGGGCTGGCTGGCGCTGGAGTCGATGCAGCACACAGGGTCGTTCAAGGCGCGCGGCGCGTTCAACTTCGTCCGGAGCCACGTCGAGCGGGACGCCATGCCCGAGTCCGACGTGGTCATCGCCTCCGGCGGCAACGCGGGCCTGGCCTGCGCCTGGGCCGCGGCCCGGCACGGCGTGCCCGCCACGGTCTTCGTCCCCGAGACCGCGCCCGCGGTCAAGGTCGGGAAACTGCGCGAACTGGGCGCGGACGTGCGCCAGACCGGCAGCGAGTACGCCGAGGCCCTGGAGGCCTCGCAGAAGTACGCCGCCGAGTGCGGGGCACTGGAGTCCCACGCCTACGACCATCCGCTCATCGCGGCCGGGGCGGGGACCTTGATGGAGGAGGTCGTCACGGCGCTCCCCGGCCTGGACACCGTGGTCGTCGCCGTAGGGGGCGGCGGACTGTTCGCCGGGGTCGCGGCGTCCGCCCTGGAGCACGGGGTGCGGGTGGTGGCGGTGGAGCCCGAGGGGTCGTGCGCGCTGCACGCGGCCGTCGCGGCCGGCGAGGTGGTGGACGTGCCCGTCCACTCCGTCGCGGCGGACTCCCTGGGCGCGCGCCGGGCCTCCCGCACGGCCCTGGAGTGGGCGCTGAGGGACGGCGTACGCTCCGTCCTCGTCCCCGACGAGGCGATCGTCGCCGCCCGCCGCACGCTGTGGGACCACCGGCGGCTCGCCGTCGAGCACGGCGCCGCGACGGCCCTCGCCGCCCTCACCTCCGGCGCCCACCGGCCCGCCCCCGGCGAGCGCGTCGCCGTCATCGTCTGCGGGGCGAACACGGATCCGTCCGACCTGGTGCGCGCCTCCTGAGGGCGCGTCCGACGGAGCGTCACGGCCCCGGCGCCCGGCGCCTCCGGGACCGATCTGCGCGCGATCGTGGAACGGCACCTCGCGCCGCGGCCGCGCGCCGTCAGCGGCGACCGGCCGGAAGGTGCTCGGCCCGGGCTGCGTGGATGAGGGCACGCAGCGCCTCGTAGTAGACCCCGTGGTCGACCAGGACGGGAAGGACCGCGTTCATCGCCCCGGTCAGCGTGGGGAAGTCCTCGGGGTCGAGTGCGGCCAGGGCCGCACGGGCGGAGGCCACGGCCTTCTTCTCGTCCCGGTGGTCGCCGAAGGCGACGGCGCCGAGGGTGAGCAGGTACAGCCTGCGGTAGACGCGGATGGCCGTGTCCGCGTCCATCCCCGCGGCGACGCTGTGCGCCATCTGCGGCTCGACGAGCCGGCCCAGCATCTGCGGCCCCAGCCAGGAGCGCCCGGCGCGCAGCGCCACCAGTCCCGGGTGCCGGCTGAGCAGGCGGTAGAGGCCGGTGAAGCGGGTCTCCGTCGCGGCGGCCCAGTCGCCCTCCGGGGGCACCAGCGGGAGTGACGCGGCGACGTGGTCGGCGCAGGCGCTCAGCAGCCCGTCGACGTCACCGCAGCGCCGGAAGACGGTGGCGTGCGAGACGCCGAGGCGCTGGGCCACCGCACGGAAACTGAGCCCCGCGGGACCGTCCTCGTCGATGACGGCGAGAGCCGTCTTCGCGACGGCGTCCAGCGTCGGCTGCTCGGCGGCCGCCGCCTGCTTCCTCTTCACGCGTCACAGCCTACCGATCGGTAGGTCAGGCGGTGACGACGTCGAAGCGGACCTTGCCGCGCGGCTCCCCGTTGACCTGCAGTTCCAGGGCGTGCTCGCCGGGGTGGAAAACCCGGGTGCTGATCGGCTTGAACGAGCGCGTGCCGGTGTGCTCGCTGCGCTCCCCCGGCTGGAGGGTGCGGGTGGTCAGCTTGTAGACCTTGGGCGCCGTGCTGCCGTTCGCCTTGCGGTAGTGCACGACGTAGTCGACGACGAGGCGGAGCGGCCGGTCGCCGTGGTTCTCCAGGCCGAAGGCGAAGCGCAGTTCCCCGCCGACCGCGACGACGGGCCGGGGCACGGACGGTCCTTCGACGGTCAGGCCCGTGGCCGGCTCGAATCCCAGCAGCGCCAGCGCTCCTCGGTCTCCGCGCTTGACCGCGGTGCGCAGCGCGTGGCGCACGACCCGGGGCGTGTGCGCGTCGGGGGCCGCCGACCACCCGCGGACCGTCTCGACGGCCAGGTCCACGCGGGCGTGGCTGATGTCGTTGACGTGGTTGGCGACGGACCTGCGGACGTACTCCGAGGGGTCCTTGTAGAGCTCGCCCAGGATCGGCAGGGTGGCCTCGGGCCGGGCGAGGATCGCCGGAACGCGCACCGCCCACGGCAGGCGGGGGCGGGTTCCCTCACTGGCCAGGCGGCGTACGTGCTCGTCCGGGTGCCCGGTCCACCGGTTGACGACGGCGAGCGCCCGGTCGAGGTCGGCGTTGAGCATGCGGCGGATGGCGAACTCGGCGGTCAGGCGCGGCGTCAGGTCGGCCAGCAGGTGGAGCCCGTCCTCGAAGGCCGTGCCCTCGGACGTGCCGGAGGCCAGGGCGGCCACGGCCTCGGTGACCGGCCAGATCATCCAGCCGGTGAAGCGCGGGTCGGGCAGCGCGGCCCGTACGACGGCCTCCAGGGCCGCCGGGTCCGCCGCGCCGGAGGCGAGCATCGCGTCCCGGACGAGGTCGCTGCGCTCGCGCAGCGCCAGGCCGTCCAGCGCCGGCAGGGTGTCGCGCACCGCGGCGGCCATCGGTGCCGGGCCGGCCGCCGCCAGGCAGTCGGCCAGTCCGGCGACGGCGGCTGGGCCGAGCAGTTCGTCCGCGGTGGGCACGGGGCCTGTTCCTCCGGTTCGTGTGATGGGTCAGCCGCGGTCGCGGTCGGCGTAGCGGGCGCGCATGAGCTCGCTCGCGGCGGGGCCCGCCGCGTAGACGAAGGCCTCGCTGTCGTCGAGCCGCCGGCCCGTGGTGGCGTCGACCACGACCGGCTCGACCTCCTCGCCCGTCTCCACGTCGACCAGGATCATGCTGCGCTGTTCCGGCGCGAGGCGGGAGTTGCCCCATGCGGCGAGGGCCACGACGACCGGGCGCAGTGAGCGGCCCAGGTCGGTCAGCAGGTACTCGTAGCGGGTCGGCTGGGTCTGGTAGGGCCGCCGTTCCAGCAGCCCGTCCGCGACGAGGGTCTTCAGACGGGTGGTGAGCATGCTCGACGAGATGCCGAGGTTCTCCTGGAACTGGTCGAAGCGGGTGTACCCGTCGAAGGCGTCGTGCAGGATGAGCAGCGTCCACCACTCGCCGACGTGCCCGACGGTCGTCGACAGCGGGCACTCACGGTCCTCCAGCCGGATGCGGCTCACCATCTCGACCACCTCCGTGCGATCGGTGCCAGGGGCTGCGAACATTGTCACTTTCATGTTAGCAGCAACCCGGCCACCGTCCGCCCGGCCCGGCGGTCAGAGCTCGACGGCCAGTCGTGCGATGAGGCCGTCGCGCAGGGTGAAGCGGTAGCGCAGGTCGACGGTGCCGCCGGGGAAGTCCCCCTCCAGGCGCTGGACGGCGACGTAGTGGTCGGCGTCGGCGCGCTCGGCGCCGGTCAGTTCCGTGGTGTAGGTGTACTCGCTCGCCGCGGTCTCCAGCCATTCGCCGATCGCCGCCGTGCCGTGCCGCGTCGCGCCCTCGTCGGTCACGACCGCGTCGGCGGTGAACGCCGAGACGGCGGTGGCGGTGTCGCGGACGCGGTGGGCGGCCAGGTAGCGGGTGATCACCTCGGGCAGGTCAGTGGTGGGGATGGACTGCGGGCGGGTGGTGTTCATCGTGTCCTCCAACGGTCGGTCGGGAAGTGGGGGCAGGTCAGAGAGTGGGGACGGTGCCGCCGTCGATGACGTGCTCGGCGCCGACGATGGCCGACGCGCGGTCGGAGACGAGGAAGGCCACCAACTCGGCCACCTCCTCGGGTTCGTTGGGGCGGCCGAGGGGGATGCCGCCGAGGGAGCCCATCAGGCGCCCGAGGGCGGCCTCGGTCGTGATGCCCGCCTCGCGGGCGATGCGGTCGACCAGGGCGTCGGCGGCCGCCGTCCGGACGAAGCCGGGCGAGACGGTGTTGACGCGGACGCCGTGCGGGGCGACCTCGTTGGCCAGTCCCTTGCTGTAGGTCGCCAGGGCGGCCTTGGCCGCGGCGTACGCGAGGGTGCCGTTCCACAGCGGCATCCGGCGCTGGATCGAGGTGACGTGGACGATGGCGCCCCGGCCGGAGCCGATCATTCCGGGGAGGAGGCCGCGGTCGAGGCGGACGGCGGCGAGGAGGTTGGTGTTCAGCTCCTTCGCCCAGTGCTCCTCGCCCAGTGCCGCGAAGCCCCCGGCGGGTGCGTCGGAGTGACCGAGGTTGTTCACGAGGATGTCCACCCCGCCCACCCGGTCGATGACCTCCCCGACGACTGCGGCGGCCCCCTCGGGGGTGGTCAGATCGGCCGCGACGAAGGTCTTCGGGTCGGCGTCCTCCGGCGCGTGCCGGGCCGTCACCAGGGCGGTCGCACCGGCCTCGGCCAGTTTGCGGGCGACGGCCGCCCCGACGCCTTTGGTACCTCCGGTGACCAGGGCGCGACGGCCGGCAAGGGACTCCTTCGGGGCGATGCTCACGCTGCACTCCAGGGTTACTGCTAGAACAGAAGTTATGACTTCGACCTTAGCACCTACTGGCGCCCCCACCCCGTGTCGCTCGCCCCGCGTCGGGTACGACGTGGCCGACGGCACGCAGGTGGCTGCCGCGGTGGAAGCGGGGCCTGGCACGGATGGCCCGCGGGAACCACGGCTCGCTACGGTGAGCCGGTCATGCGGATCCGCTGCGGCGGCAGCTCTGCCCGAACTGTGCCGGGCCCCTCATCCGCGCCGGTCATGAATGCGCGCCCCCCAGGCGCGACCTGCGCGGGCGGTCAGTGGTGGCCGCGGCCCTGGGAGAAGGGCTGCGCAACGAAGGGCGCACGCCCTGCGGATGCGGGAAGCAACCCACGTACCGCCCGCGCACACGGGCCGAACCGCGGCAGCGTCGCATCGCCGCCGCACGCGAAGGGCTGCCGCTGTCCGAGACGTTGTCCCGACCGGACCCTCCGACCCTGCCGGGCTGACAGGCCTCGCACGTCGACGTGTCCGGCTTCGGCGTCCGCCGCGCGCGGTACGCGCGGCCGAACGACCGGGGACGGGTCGACAGCGCGCCGGTGCGGAAGGCACGGTTGCCCCATGGCGACTCTCGGACTGATCGGCAGCACCCTCGCACGGCTGGCGGTCGACGCCGGCCTCGACGTGGTGCTGAGCAACTCCAGGGGCCCGGAGACGCTCTCCGGCCTGGTCGGCGAACTCGGCCCGCGCGCCCGAGCCGCCACCCCGGCGGAGGCTGCCGGGGCCGGCGACTGGGTCGTGGTGACCGTCCCGCTCAGGGCCGTCCCGCAGGTGCCGCACACCCCGCTCGTCGGCAGGACCGTCATCGACACCGGCAACTACTACCCGGAGCGAGACGGGCGGATCCCGCAGCTCGAGACCGGGGAGCTGACCGACAGCGAGCTGCTGCAGCGGCACCTGACGGGCGCTCACGTGGTGAAGGCCTTCAACAACATCTTCTTCCGCCACCTCGCCGTCCTCGCCCGCCCCGCGGGGGCCCCGGACCGCAGCGCCCTGCCCATCGCCGGCGACGACGCAGGCGCGAAGAACGCCGTCACCGCGCTGCTCGACACCCTCGGCTACGACACCGTGGACGTCGGCCCGCTCGCCGAGGGCCGGCGCTTCCAGCCCGGCACCCCCGCCTACGGCACCCCCTACCTCAAGGACCCGCACGCCCGGCTCTGGGAGGACCCGGGGAGCCCGGCCGGCCTAGCCGAACTGCGCCGGGCCCTCGACGCCGTCTAGATGATCAATTCCAAGGGGTGTCTTGTGCCTGTGCACCGCTGTGGCATGACGCGTTGGTTGGAACCTGGCCAGGCGGATGGGAACCAGGCGGCTAGGCTTCGGCTATGCCGCCTCAGCACCAGTCCGCAGGCCCCGCTGACGAGCAGTTGTCGATCATCGACAACTTGAGCTCTCTGCCCTTCCCTGAGGTGGAGGGAAGGCCGGGACCGGACGGCCAGTGGGGTGGGCCCGGGTTTCACCTGGCCGTGCTCCGAGAGAGCCGGGACTTCTGGGAGGACCGGAGCACCGAGATCGTCGAGGCGGCCGAGCAGGAGTTGGAAGCCAACCTCGCCGCTCTGGCTGCCATCCTCACGAAACGTTGGGGTGCCCCGGAAGCGGTTGATCTGTGGCCGTATCTCGGACTCGACGACCCCGACCCTGACGTCACGACTCGCGAGCCACTCAGCTTCCTATGCAGTGTCGCCGGGACCATGCAGATGTGGCGGTTGCCGAACTCGGAGCAATGGCTCGGCCTGGCCATCGGTCAAGCCGATCCGGAGTGGCAGTTCCAACTGCTGGCGGCCGTTGGTGAAGCGTCCTCGCTCGCCCGGTGAACCGCAACCTGAACTTCTTGCGGTCGAAGGGAAACGAGACGGGTCAGGCCGTCTGGATGATCGATTCCAAGGGAAGTGGTCGTAGTCGGTCAAGGACCGCAGCACGGGCTGGCCGGTGTGGTGGTTGTGCCAGATCGCGGCGGTCAGGGCGAGGAGCCGCTGGAGGATGCGGACTGCCACGCCGCCGGGTGTGCGGCCGCCGTGCCGTTCCAGGTCGAGCTGGCCTTTGAGGGTGTCGTTGACCGACTCGATCAGGGAGACGCTGTTGCGCATGGTGCGGGGGCTGTCGGAACTGCGGGACCCGGCGGCGTTCCGGTCCTGGCTGGTGGCGATCACGATCCGACAGGTCCGCGACCGTGAACGGGACCCCGCCGTCGCGCGGCACCGCAGCGCGGGGCTGGAGGACGCCGAGCGCATACCGGACCCGGCCCTTGAGGCACTGCCCTACGTGCAGCGCCACGCCTGGTTCGGCCTCGGCGCCGACCCGGCAGGACCCAGCAGCGGCCTGTTCACCGACGGCACGCACACGACCCCCGCGGGCCGCGCGTTCCAGGCGGCCGGCTGACCACGCGCAACTGAAGGCCGCGCCCGGCGACCGGGGGGGGTGGGTAGTCGCGGGGCGCGGCCGTACTGCTCGGGTTCCCGGGCGGGGCGGGTTCATGCAGCGGCTTCCGAAAAAGGGAACCTCGGCCCGGGCGAGGGCTGTTGGGAAAGCCGGAGGGGTGGGCCATGAGGACACGTCAGAGGGATCGTGAGGTCCCCGGGCCGGACGCGGCGTGGAACAGGTCGCGCCGGGGCTGTGGATGGGCGGGCACTACTGGACCGGCCCGCGGGGCGAGCCGCAACCGGCCGTGGTGGGTGGCGGGTTCGACCTCGTCGTCAGTCTGTTCACACGCTCAGGGCACGGCCCGCCGCCCGGCGTGGAGCACATCGTGGCCGAGATCCCGGACGGCCGGCTCGCCCCGGGTCAGATCGAGGTGGTCCAGCGGCTCGCCCGCACGGTCGCCGGGTCCGTGCGGGACGGACGCCGCACCCTGGTGCGCTGCCACTCCGGGTGCAACCGGTCCGGGCTCGTCGTGGCGCAGGCGCTCGTGGAGAGCGGCCGCGAGGTGAGCGCCGCCGTCGCGCTCGTCCGGGAGCGGCGCTCACTCTGGGCGCTGAACAACGGGACCTTCGTGGAGTACCTCACCGCGGGCCTGGACGTGGCGCGTCTCTGACGGGCCTGGAGCGCACAGCCGGATGACCACCGGGCCCGCTCCCGGCTTCCGGTGGCGAGGCCCGCGGTACGGCGCCTTACTGGGAGGTATGCAGGCCACGACCCTTTCTCCTTCCCCCCGGCGTGCCGGCGCGCCTCCGCCCGGCCCGGTGATCCCGTGACGGCCCGCGACGGTTTCGGACCCGCGCACGGGGTCCTGTGCGGGGCGGCCGCGGGCGCGGCGGGCACGACGGCGCTCAACACCGTGGGCTACCTGGACATGCTGCTGCGCGGCCGCGGCGCGAGCTCCGCACCGGCGACGACTGTCGAGCGGCTCTCCGAGACCGCACACGTGCCGATCCCCGGCGACGGCGACGCCCGCCACAACCGCATCTCGTCCCTGGGTGCCCTCACCGGCATCGTGGCCGGGGCCGGCATGGGCGCGACGCTGGGCCTGGCCCTGGGCTGCGGCTGGCGGCCGCCGACCGCCGTGCTGACGGCGACGGCGACCGTGGGCGCGCTGATCGGCACCAACGGCCCGATGACCGTGCTGCGCGTGACCGACCCGCGCACGTGGTCGCGCTCGGACTGGATCTCCGACATCGTGCCGCACGTGGCGTACGCCCTGGTCACCACGGCCGTCCTCACCGGGCTCCGGGCGGGACGCGTCCGTGTTCCGCGGTGAGCGCGAGCAGCGCGGTGAGGGCGGCGCCGGGCCGGCGCACCGCGGGGCTCCCGCCGTTCCGGGATCGGAGCCGGGCTGGTGGCCGCGGCGGCCCGGCGGGCGCGGGGGGCGGGATGCGCGTGGCTGAACGTGGACTTCGAGGACGCGTTGCGGGGTTCCACCTCGACGCCTGCGGGTTCGAGCCGACGGGGCGCGGGCCTCATCGCGCCCCAGTAGCCGGGGAAGAGGGCGTGGAGGTCGTCCAGGGTGACGCCGTCGCGCGCGCTCACGCCGTCCTCGGGGCGGTTGCGGCCGTACACCAGGCGGAGCACGGCCTCGGCCGGTCCGGACACCGTCCCCGTGGGTTCGGCCGCCTCGCAGGGGAGGAAGTGCACCTCCGAGCCGAGGGCGAGGCACAGCCGGCGCCCGGGGTCGGTGAGCTCCACCGCGATCTGGCGCGGGCCGAGCCGGGCGAGCGTGTCCCCGTCGCGGCTCATCGAGGCGACCATGTCGATCCGGTCCCACAGCAGCGCCACCTCGGGTTCCGGGATGGCCGCGGTCCCGTCGAGGCCCACCGCCACGTCCCAGGTGTGCACGGATTGCTCGGACAGCCAGTAGCCGGTGAAGTCCGCGAAGCCGACCGGCCCGGTGAAGGACGGCACCGTCACCGAGGCGCGCACCTCGGCGTCGAGGGAGTCCAGCAGCCGCAGCAACGCGGATTCCGCCTCCTGCCAGGCGTCGCGTCGCGCCGTCGGCTTGAGGGGGATCCACTGCTCCGAGACGTCGGCGATCTCCTCCCGGGAGGGCCTGGTGAGATCCCCGGTGAGACCGCGCCGCACGGCCGCCGTGCACAACTCGGCGCCCGTGCCCAGGTGGACGAGCACCTGCGCGAGACTCCAGCCGTCGGCGAACGACGGAGTGAGCAGCTGCTCGCCTGACAGGCCGCCGACCGTGGCGCCCAAGCGCCGCGAGGCCGTGTGCATCGCCGCAAGTCGGACGTCGCTGGTGTCCATGGTCCTCCTTTTCACGGGGACGCTCCGTACGGCCGGGAGGGCGTGGGCCCCTTCGTCCCAGACCACCTCGCGCTCCGCCCGATCCCAAGCGGGCCGCCATGCGCGCCCCCGAAGGGCGTCATAAGCGGCGCTTCTGCCGGTGCTCCCGGGGTCCACGGGAAGGCACAGGGACACGATGCGCCGGTTCACCACCCCGCCGCCGGCGACGCGGTGCACACGCGGACGTCGGCCGAGGAGACCCGCGGGGTGATGAAGTCCGTACCGGGACGCCGACACCGACACCGACGAGATCCTGGGGGCCGCCCTCACGAGCGTCGACGCGCACGCACCCGTCGGGACCGTCGCTCTCGCGACGCGGCGCGGACTCAGGGCCGCCGCCCCGCGCGACGCGATCCGCACCACCCGCCCCACGTGGGCGGAGGAGGCCTTCGCCGACGTCCTGGTGGCGGTCGTCCGATCCGGCGGCCGGCGCGAGGGGGCGGGCCGGCCGCCGCGTTCACAAGGTCGCGTCCAGATCCTCGGCGTAGTACGCGACGGCGCCCCGGTAGCGAGCGATGTCGGGGTCGGTGCTGCTGTCCGCGAGCAGCGTCAGCAGGATCCGCATGGCCTCGCGGTGTCCGCCGGTGTTGTACAGGGCCATCGCGAGGAAGGTCCGCAGCGCGCCGTCGTGGGGGAAGTCGATGAGGGCCACGCGCAGCAGCCGGACCGCCTCGTCGTAGCGGCCGAGGATCCGGTAGGTGCTGCCCAGGCCGAGCAGCGCGCCGCGCCGGTCGTCCTCGGACAGCCCCGCCCCGCGCAGGGCCAGCTCGTAGAAGGGCACCGCCTCCGCCTCCAGGCCCAGCACGTCGTGCGCCCACGCCGCCTGGTAGGCCACCTGCGCGTCCCCCGGGAACCGCTCCGCGAGGGCGACCAGCTGCTGCCTGGCCGCCTCCGCCTCTCCACGTTCACGCAGCCCCACCGCGGCCGCCAGCAGTGCGTCCCGCCCCTGATCGTTCTCGTTCATGCGCACATCCTGGCAGCCCCGCGTCCCCCTCGTGCACGACACCGGCACAGTGACGACCTGGCGGTATGCGCCCGTTGCCGACCGGTTTCCTCGCTTGCGAAGCCATGTTCCGGAAAGCCCGACTCCGGTTCACCTGAAGTGGTTTGATACCTCGCAGGACGTCGGCGGTGGAGCCGGCCGCCCGGCACGCGCGGGCGGCGGCGACGCGTGCCGCGCGCGTCGGCGGGGACCGGAACGCGTCCCGGAACGGCGAAACGTTCACCGGCGCACCCCGGCTCTGATGTAACGTCCTGCTTCCGCCGCGCGCATGGCCCGCGCGACGCCCGTTCCCACAGGGGGGAATCCCATGACCAAGCACGCCCGCATCGGGGTGGCCGCGTTCGCCGCGGCCTGTGCCACCGCCGTCCTCATACCGACCCAGGCGCACGCCGCCGAGTACAGCTCGGCCCTCAAGATCCGCGGGGCGCAGTACGACGCGCCCGGGCGGGACTCCAACAGCTGCTCCTCCGGCAACACCCGCGCGGAGTACCTGACGATCAAGAACTACTCGGCCTCGGCGACGGTCAACCTCAGGGGCTACGTCGTCAAGGACGCCACGGGCAACCGCTTCGCCTTCACCGCGAACCACTACCTCCAGCCCGGGGACTTCGTGAAGCTGCGCGGCGGCAACGGCACGGACTCGGACAAGAACAACGTGGTCTACCGCGACAACTGCAACTTCATGTGGAACAACGACCGCGACACGATCTACCTCTACAAGCCCTCCGGCAGCCGCTCGGACGTCCACGCGTACACCAAGCGCGGCTCCGACGCGGACGGCGACGGCTACATCCGCTTCCACAGCTGACGCACCGCCACCCCCGCCCCGGACGCCCCCTCCGCGCGGAACGGCCCTGCTCAGGCGGCCGCGGCGCCGGGGACGGGCACGGGGCGGGGGTGGTGCAGGCGCAGGCGGTGGACCCGGCCCGCGGAGTCATGGGTCATCAGCCAGGCGACGGTGGGCGGGCAGTGGTCGGGGTTGTCCGGCGGATTGACGATGTCCATCTCCCAGACGGTCAGCGAGCGCCCGGCGACGGCGTGGACGAGGCGCTGGCGGATCCCGGCGGCCAGGTCGCAGTCCATACCGCGGATCAGCAGGTCCCGGTCACCCACCCGCTCCTTCCCGCTGAGCAGGGCGACCTCGGGGGACCAGCGTTCCCGCAGGAGGTCCGCGAAGTGCCCGCGCTCGGCCGCCGCGAGGGTCTCGTGGGCCTCGGTCCTGCTGGCCCTGGTGCGCCGGGCGGTGTCGTCGTGCGCGTCGTCAGCGGTGGCGGCGAGCGCCTGCGCGAGCTTCGCCCGCGCCTGGCTGAGCCGGCTGCGGACGGTGCCGACGGGCAGCCCGCAGGCCGAGGCGATCTGCTCGTACGAGCTGACGCCGGTGGTGAAGTGGCGCAGCACGAGCGGCAGCCGCAGCGCCGGGGAGAGCCGCTCGACGGCCTCCCAGATCCAGTCCCGCAGCGCGTTGTCCTCCAGCCACCGCTCGGGGCCGGAGTCCGCCGCGCGCAGGACGAGGTCGTCGAGCGGCCCGGTCGGTACCGTCCCGCGCAGCAGCGAACGGGCGCCGTTGCGGACGACCATCCGCAGCCACGGCCCGACCGCGGCGGGGTCGCGGACGTCTCCCACGCGGCGCAGCGCCGTCAGGGCGGCGTCCTGCAGCACGTCGTCCACGTCGGGCCCCGGGCCCAGGATGCTCAGGGCGACGGCGCGCATGCCGGCCCGGTGACGTTCCAGGAGCAGGCCGAGCGCCGCGACGTCGCCGGCCTGCGCGGCCCGGGTGAGCGCCACGTCCTCGGCGCGTGCGTCCTCGGACCCGTTCAGGCTCATCGCGTCCTCTCCGCCGTCGTGCCTCTCCAGCGGATGCTACGGCGTCGGCGCGACGACCCGGAAACGCGTGGTCCGCGGGGCCGCGGCGGCCCTCGCGGGCGCCGCGGCCCCGCCCGGCTCCCGGACGTCGCCGCCCGGACCGGGCCTAACCGGCCTCGCGGACCTCCGCCACGTAGCGCAGCAGGGCCCGCATCCGGTCCGGGGACCACGGCAGGGTCCGCGCGAGTTCCTCGCCGCGCTCGTCCCAGAGCCGCCGCGCGGCCGCCTTGGTCGCCTCACCGTCCTCCCCCGCCGCATGGAAGCGGCTGCCCAGGGCGTCCCATCGTGCGACCAGGTCCGCGGCCTCGGGGTCGTCGGCGGGGGTGCCCGCCTCGGCGTGGGACAGCAGCGCCTCGACGAGCCCGGTCCACTCGGACTTCGCGGCCTCGACACCCTCTGGGCCCATCCCGGCCCTGCGCGCGGCCAGTTGCTCCTGCTGTTCGGAGGTGAAGTGGGTCTCGAACACGGACATCGTCTCCAGGGTCGTCATGAATTGTTCGGGATCGGGCATCGACGCCCCGTCCATCCGCCCCAGGAGCCCGCGGAGCCGCGCGGTGAGCTGCTCGATCCGTCCGGCCTGCGCCTCCAGCGCGGACAGCTGGGCGGTCAGCAGCTCGCGCATGGACCCGAGGTCCTCCGCGGTGTCCGCGAGGACGCGCCGGATCTCGTCCAGCGGCAGCCCGAGCGCGCGCAGTGCCCGCACCCGGTAGAGCCGCCGTACGTCCCGCGCGGTGTAGCGGCGGTGTCCGGAGGCGGTGCGTGCGCTCGCACCGAGCAGGCCTGTCTCGTCGTAGTGGCGCAGCGTGCGGACGGTCGTCCCGGTGGCACGGGCCACCTCGCCGATGCTCCACAGACGCCTGTCGTCGTCGTTCCCGATCACGCGGACAACGCTATGACCTCCCGTTACGGCCGGTTCAAGCCCGCCGCTCAGGGGCGTTCGGGCTTCCGCGCGAGGAGGGTGGCCACGGGGCGCTTGGCACCCGCGGCGGGCTCCTGCACCAGTCGTGCCGTGACGGTGAGGCCGGACTCCTCGATCAGCGCGGCGATCCGCGGGGCCGGGAGCAGGTGCAGACCGTAGGAGACCGGATGGCCGCCGTAGGCGTGCCCCGGGTGGACGTGCTCGTCGTCGCCGGCCCAGCCGGCCAGCATCAGGTGGCCGCCGGGTGCCAGGACGCGGTGGACCTCGGCGAAGACGACGGGCAGCAGCTCAGGCGGCGTGTGGTGGGTCGAGTAATAGGCGAGGGCGCCGCCGAGTTCACCGTCGCCGATGTCGAGCGCGGTCATGGAGCCGACCGTGAAGCGCAGGTGCGGGTGGGCCTCCCGGGCCAGCTCGACCATCCGCGGCGACAGGTCGACCCCGTACGCGGGCACGCCCAGGGCGGCGAGGTGCGCCGTCACGTACCCCGGGCCGCATCCCAGGTCCGCCAGCGGGCCCCGGTCGGCGCTGCGGACGGTCTCGGCGAAGGCGGCCAGCATGGCGCGGGAGAGCGGGTCGAGTCCGTCCGGCCTGCTGACCTTGGCGGCGTAGTCGGCGGCCACGGTGTCGTACGACTCTCGGACCGCCGCGAGATAGGCGTGTTCGGGCACCGTGCGAGGCTACCGGCCGCAAGGGTCAGCACAGCACCCGGAGGGCTCCCGGCCGGATCCGCGCGGTGACCGGGAGGGCGGCCTCCACCTCGCCGTCCGCGCCGTACGGGACCGCTCGGTCGGCCTCGATGCGGATCTCCTTGCCGCGCACGATCTCGACCTGGGGGCGCGCTGTGTGCGCCCCGGTCTTGAGCTCGTTCATCAGCGCGAAGAAGAGCCGGCGCGGCACGTCGTGGATCATGACGACGTCGAGCAGCCCGTCGTCGACCCGGGCGCCGGGCGCGATGGCCCGGCCGGAGCCGTAGTAGCCGGAGTTGGCGGCGACCACGGTGTAGCCGCGGCGTTCGTGGACGACGCCGTCGACGGTGACGCGGTAGGCGGCGGCGCGCCAGCCGGCCACCGCCCGCAGGCCGCCCGCGTAGTAGGAGGCCGGGCCGCGCAGCAGCCGGGCGGTGTTGGCGTGGTGGTTGGCGACCGCGTCGACGCCGGCGTAGACGCTGCCGAGGACGACGGCACGGTCGTGGACCGCCGACTCGACCTCGATGGTGTCGACGGCGCGCGGCTCGCTCCGCAGCAGGATCCGGGCGAGTTCGGCGGGCCCGGAGGGCAGGCCGAGGGCGCGCGCGAAGTCGTTGCCGCGGCCGGCAGGGACGAGGCCGAGGACGGCGCCGGTGCCACTGAGGGCGCCGCCGATGCCGCCCACGATGCCGTCGCCGCCGACGGCGAGGACGACGTGGCCGCGCTCTCCGGCCCGGCGTGCCAGGTCCTGCGCGTGCCGGAGGCTGTCGCTGTAGGCCGTCTCCAGTTCCGCGCCCGCCTCCCGGAGCAGTCTCGCCAGCGGGAGAAGGGCTGCCGCCCCGGTGGAGCCCCCGGCGGTGGGGTTGACGACGGCCGTGAACTGTCGCATGTGGCGTGCCTCCGGGGCGGGGACGGCGGATCGGCGGGCGGGTGTCGGGCCGGCCTGCGGTCAGCGGGCGGGCAGCAGGATGCCGGGGTTGAGGAGCCCGTCGGGGTCGAGCGCGTCCTTGACGGCGCGCAGGGCCTCGATGCCGAGCGGGCCGGCCTCCCGGACGTACCAGTCGCGGTGGTCGGTGCCCACGCCGTGGTGGTGGGTGATGGTGCCGCCCGCGGCGAGGATGGCCTCGTTGGCGGCCGCCTTGGCGGGGGTCCAGTGCGCCACGGGGTCCTCGCCCTGTGCCGAGACGACGGTGAAGTAGAGCGAGGCGCCGTTCTCGTAGACGTGCGAGATGTGGCACATCACCAGCGGCGGGGTGCCGGCCGCCGCCAGCGTCGTGGTGAGGGCCTCGCGCACCGAGTCGTACAGCTCCGCGATCCGGGACCAGAAACCGGCGGTCTCCAGGGTCTCGGCGAAGGCGCCCGCGTCGAGGAGCGAATCCCGCAGGTAGGGGGCGGAGAAGCGGCCGTGCGCCCAGCGTTCGCCGGGCTCCTCGCCCAGGTACTCGCCGCCGCACTCACGCAGTACCGCCGCGACCTGCTCCCGGCGCAGTGCGGTGTCCCGCGCGGTGCCCTCGTAGCCGGCGATCGCCGTGCACCCGGCGGACGCCGCCCCTTCCGAGCCGATGGCGCCGGGCTGGGCGAGGCCGACCATCGTCTCGGTCTCGTCGGACAGGCGGAGCACCGTCGGGCGGGGCCCGTCCTGGGCGAGCCGGCGCAGGGCCGCGGCGCCCTCGGCGAAGGATGCGAAGCGCCAGCCCTCGTAGACCTTGACCTGGGGGATCGGGCGGATCCGCACCGTCACGGAGGTGATGACGCCCAGAGCGCCCTCGGAGCCGAGGACGAGCTGGCGCAGGTCGGGGCCGGCCGCGGAGCGGGGGGCCCGCCCGGCGTCGAGGGTGCCCTGCGGGGTGGCGACGGTCAGGCCCAGCACCATCTCGTCGAAGCGGCCGTAGCCCGCGGAGGCCTGGCCGCTGGAGCGGGCGGCGGCGAATCCGCCGATGGTGGCCCACTCGTAGGACTGGGGGAAGTGGCCGAGGGTGAAGCCCTGTTCGGCCAGGAGTGCCTCGGCCTCGGGGGCGCGCAGCCCCGGTTGGAGGATCGCGGTTCGGGAGACGGCGTCCAGGGACAGCAGCCGGTTCATGCGGCGCAGGTCCAGCGCGACGAAGGGGCGCCGCCCCTGCGGGGCGAGTCCGCCGACGACGGAGGTGCCGCCGCCGAAGGGGACGACGGCGAGGCCGTGTTCGGCGCAGACCGCGAGGACCGTCAGGACCTCGTCGTGGCCGGCGGGCAGCACGACGGCCGCCGGAAGGTCGTCGACGTCGCCGGCGCGGATGCGCAGCAGGTCGGGGGTGGACTTGCCGCGCGTGTGGCGGACCCGGGACTCGGCGTCCGTGCGCACGTGGACCGGGTCGCCCACGCAGTCGACGAGGTCCTGCCGGGCCTCTTCGGCGAGCGGGGACCCGGGTACGGCGATGTCCTCCAGTGCGATGGTCTGCGCGCCTCGGGGCTTGACGCCCAGCAGGTCGCGCAGCAGGCCGATCACGGTGTCGGGCAGCGGGGCCGCTTCGGCCGGGTCGCCCCAGCCGCTCCACAACATGTTCACGGGCTCGTCCTCACCGGTCGATCTGGAGTGCCGTCTTCTGCGGGCCCTCACTGGGCGTTACACTGTGACACATGGCGCCCATTCGTCACAACACCTCGGACAGCGATCCGGTGCTCGACGCGGTCCGCGACTGCGTCCTGGCCGTCGGCGTCCGCCGCACGACCCTGACCGACGTGGCCCGCCGCGCCGGCGTCTCCCGTATGACGCTCTACCGGCGGTGGCCCGACGTGCGCACGCTCGTCGGCGACCTGATGACCCGCGAGTGGGTCTCGGTCGCGGTGCAGGCGATGCCCGAGCGGCACGGGGGCACCCCCATCCGGACACACATGGTCGAGGGGCTGGTGGCGGGCGTGCGTGCCTTCCGCCGCCATCCGCTGTTCGTCAAGATCCTCGACGTCGACCCCGAACTGCTGCTCCCCTATGTGCTGGACCGCCGTGGGGCGAGCCAGGACGCACTGCTGGAGCTCATCGCCGGCGCCCTGGAGGAGGGCCACGCGGACGGCTCGGTCCGCGCCGGCCACGCCGTCCGTCAGGCCCGCTCCGTGCTCTTGGTCGTCCAGTCGTTCACCCTCTCGCTGCGCACCATGACCGACGAGGAGGACCCCGATCTGACCTCCGCGGCCTTCCTCGGGGAGCTGCGGGACATCCTGGAGAGGACCCTCGCCCCATGAGCCCGATGAGTCCCATGCGCCACTCAAGCCCCTCAAACCTCACGAGCCCCGTCGGCCCTTCGGGCCCCGCGCCCGCGTCCTCGCTCACCGCGGCGCGGCGCGCCCGCGAGCTGGCGGGACTCGCCGCCGGCGAGCAGGTGGACGTCCTGGTCGTCGGCCTCGGCGCCACCGGCGCGGGCGCGGCTCTCGACGCGGCGTCCCGCGGGCTGTCGGTCGCCGCGATCGACGCCCACGACCTGGCCTTCGGCACCTCCCGATGGAGCTCCAAGCTGATCCACGGCGGCCTGCGCTACCTGGCCTCGGGTCAGTTGGACGTCGCGTACGAGAGCGCGGTGGAGCGCGGCGCGCTGATGGAGCGCACCGCCCCCCATCTCGTCCGCGCACAGCCCTTCGTGCTGCCGCTGACCCCGCTGGTCTCCCGCGGCCAGGCCGCGCTGGCCTGGTCCGGATTCCGGGCCGGCGACGCGCTGCGCCTGTCGGCCCGGACGGCGCGGGCCACGCTCCCGGCACCGCGCCGGCTGTCCGCGGTGGAGACCCGACATCTCGCGCCTGGCCTGCGCACGGCGGGGCTGCGCGGCGGCCTGCTGTCCTGGGACGGGCAACTCGCCGACGACGCCCGCCTGGTGACCGCGATCGCCCGGACCGCCGCGGCGCACGGGGCGCGTGTCCTGACGCGGGTGCGCGCGGTCTCGCTCGACGGCTCGGGCGCCGTCGTACGCGACGAGCTGACCGGCGAGGAGCACACGATCCGGGCCCGCGCGGTCGTCAACGCCTCCGGCGTGTGGGCGGGCGGCCTGGTCGACGGCGTACGGCTGCGGCCGTCCCGGGGCACGCACCTGGTCCTGCGCTCCGACGGCCTCGGCGACCTGCCCGCAGGGCTGCACATACCGGTCCCCGGTCAGTCCAACCGCTTTGTGCTCGTCCTGCCGCAGGGCGACGGCAGGGTGTACGTCGGGCTGACCGACGAGCCGGTCGACGGTGCCGTCCCCGACGTGCCCGAGGTGCCCGAGACGGACATCGGCTTCCTGCTCGACGTCCTCGGCACGGCGCTCGACGTCCCCGTCCACCGGGGCGACGTGGTGGGGGCGTTCGCCGGGCTGCGCCCGCTGCTCGACTCCTCCGCCGACGGCTCGGGGAGCACCGCCGACATCTCGCGCAAGCACGCGGTGCTCACCTCCGCCGAGGGGGTGGTGACGGTCGTCGGCGGCAAGCTCACCACCTACCGCCGCATGGCCCAGGACGCCGTCGACGCGGCCGTCGCGTCCCGCGGGCTCGGCGCGGGCCCCTGCCGAACCATCTCGCTGCCGCTCGTGGGCGCCGCGGCGCCGCACGTGCTCAGCGGCCTGAAGGCCCCGCGCCGCCTGGTGCAGCGCTACGGCACCGAGGCCCCCGCCGTGCACGCCCTCGGTGCCGCCGACCCCGCCCTGCGGGAGCCGGTCGTCCCCGGCCACCCCGTCACGCGCGCCGAACTGGTGTGGGCCGTACGTCACGAGGGGGCGCTCGACACCGGCGACCTCCTCGACCGTAGGACCCGCGTCGGGCTCGTCCCGGCCGACCGCGAGGCGGCGCTCAAGGCGGCCGAGGAGGCGCTGGCCGGGGCGTGACACCCGGTCCCGGATCAGGTCGCCGCGGCGGGCCCGGGGGTGCGGTCCCCGGCGCGCCAGCCGGCTTCGAGGCGGTCGAGGAGCGTGCGGAACGCGGCGTCCACGCGCTCCTCGTCGCCGTCGGCGAGGAGCCCGATGACCATGCCGAAGGCGGCGTCCACCAGGACGCGCGCCTCGATGCGGGCGCGTTCCCCGCCCATGCCGAGGCCCTCGAAGACGGGGACGACGAGATCGGTCCACTCGCTGATCAGGCCGCCCAGATAGGGGCCGTGCTCCTCGGGCCGCACCATGGAGGAGGCCATCAGCTGGAAGTACAGCGGCAGCAGCGCACGCCGCTCGGGGCCGCGGACCTCCTGCCACAGCGCCTCCGCCAGGCGCCGCATGCCCGACGCGTCCCTGGGTACGCCGACGGCGTCGACGACCTTGCGGAAGCGCAGGATCGGGCGGTCGGCGTCCAGCGCGAGCGCCTCTGAGACCAGGCGTTCCTTGCTGCCGAAGTAGTAGAGGAGCATCCGGTCGCTGGTGCCCAGGGCCTTGGCCATCGGCCGCAGGGACAGATCCGCCAGGCCGTGTGCGACCACGTACCCCCGCACGCGGTCGAGGAGTTCGCGCCGTTTGGCGGGATCGGCCCGTCGCGGCATCGCAGTCCCCCAATTGACCGATTCATGTGGATTGCCTTTTCTTTACCGTAGCACCCGCTACATGTACATTCGATAGATGTAGCGGGTGCTACAGGAGCGACCGTCCGGCTCCGCGCCCCGGCAGCGAAGGGAATGATCACCATGGCCACCCAGGCCGTCGGCACAGACGAGGCGCACTCCCCCGCGTCCTGGCTCGCCAGGCAGTTCCGACTGTGGTCCCGCACCCTGGAGCCCGTGCGCCCCCTGCACGCTCCGGCCGGACGCACCACCGCCCGGCATTCCTCCTGGCCCCTGGCGCACGACCTGACCTCCGTCGGCCGCGCCCGCAGGATGGTCACGGCCCAGGCGGCCGGCTGGGGTCTCGGCGATCTCACCGACACCCTGGAACTCCTGGTCAGCGAGCTGGTCACCAACGCCCTGCGGCACGCGCGCGGGCCGGTCCGGCTGAACCTGCGCGTCCGGGACGCCTTCCTGCGGTGCGAGGTCGAGGACATCAGCTCCCGCGCCCCCGTCCGACGCGTCGCCGACGGCGAGGCGGAGGGCGGACGCGGCATGGAGATCCTCGCCCTGCTCAGCGACGCCTGGGGCACCGACCGGACGGCGACCGGCAAGACGACGTGGTTCGAGCTCACGGTGCCCGCGGCCTGACGGACCGGTCCGCCCCGGTGACACGGCACCTACTCGCCAGTAGCCTCGATTCCGTCGTCAGCGGGCGGGAGATCAGCGGTGAGCATGCCGGACCACAGTGATGTCGAGGCCTTCTACGAGCGGGTGGCGGACGATCGCTTCGTCCCGACCGCCCGCACACGCGGCCCCTGGGACGCCGCGAGCCAGCACGCCGGGCCGCCCGCGGCCCTGCTCGGGCGCGCGGTGCAGACGCGTCCGGGCGCCCGCGAGGACATGCGCCTGGTACGGATCACCTTCGAGATCCACAGCCCGGTACCGCTGGCACCGCTCACCGTGACCACCCGCGTGCTGCGCGAGGGCCGCAGCGTGGAACTGGTCGAGGCTTCCCTGGCCCCGGACGGCGGCGCGGAGATCATGCGGGCGCGGGCCGTGCGCATCCGCGTCGCGCCCGGCACCGTACCCGCCGCGGACCACGGTGGCGAACCCGGTGCCGCAGCCCCCGAGCCCGCCCCTCCCGGCCCCGGACAGGCCCGCCCCGAGCCGTTCTTCCCCGTGCCGTGGGACACCGGCTACCACACGGCCATGGAGACCCGCTTCACCTCCGGTTCCTTCCTCGACCGCGGGCCCGCCACCTGCTGGCTGCGGATGCGCGTCCCGCTCGTCGCGGGAGAGAAGACCGCTCCCCTGGACCGCGTGCTGGTCGCCGCGGACTCCGGCAACGGTGTGAGCAACGTGCTGGACTTCGCCACGCACCTCTTCGTGAACCCCGATCTGACCGTCCACCTCCACCGCCACCCCGTGGGCGAGTGGGTCTGCCTCGACGCCCGCACCACCGTCGACCCCTACGGGGTGGGCATGGCCGAGACCGCCCTGCACGACGAGCAGGGTCCCATCGGGCGCGGTGTGCAGAGCCTGTTCGTCGCCCCGCGCCGCTGAGCCGTGGCGGGGCGGTCGCGGCGACAGCGGCCCGGCGCCGGCCTCAGCGCGGGAGTTCCCGCACCACCGCCGAGGCGACGGCTGCGTCGAGGGCGCCGACGCCCGTGAGGTCGGCGATCGTCACAGCGGTGCCGGTGCGCTCCGGCGGGGCGAGGAGCAGGGTCCTGAGGGGGACGTCGGCGTCCTGCGGGACCGCGCCCGCGCGGACGGCGTGCGCGAGGTCGCCGTGGTGGAGGCACTGCTCGTGGTCGTCGGTGGCGATCTTCACGGTGAAGTCGTCGGATCCGTCGATCCAGCCCGTCTTCACATGGCAGTCGCCGTCCGCGGCGGGGAAGTTCAGGTGTGTCGGCGCCGGCACGGTGGTGCGGCCGGCCGCGTGGGCGATCAGCGCCGCGCGGACGGCGTCCGGCACCAGACCGGGCCGGGCGGCGGCCTCGATCTCCGCCCGGCCCAGGATGGGGACGGTCATCGGCGGGCTCGCAGCCAGCCGTCGAGCGCCTCCAGGGCGGGGGCGGGGTCGCGGCGCGCGATGCCGACGCGGAAGCGGTCGGCCGGCGTCTCGGTGAGCTCGGAACGGTAGATGCTCGCGGGCAGCAGCAGGACCCCTGCCTGCTCGACGAGCCCGGTGCAGAAGCTCTCCACGCCCTCGGCGCCGTGGTAGCGGGGGTAGGCGACGCAGCCGCCGTCCGGTGCCCGCCAGCTGAACAGGTCCTCGAACCCGGCGAAGAAGGCGTCGAAGAGCGGGAGGTTGGCGGCGATCAGGGCGCGGTTGCGGTCCAGGATCCGGTCGCGGGCCTTGAGGGCGATCCGGGCGAGCACCTCGCTCGGCGCGGAGTTGCAGATGGTGGTGTAGTGCTTGGCGCGCTCCAGCCGCGAGCGCAACTGCGGGTCCCGGCAGGCGATCCAGCCGATCCGCAGTCCGGGCAGGCCGAGCGACTTGGACGTGACGTTCAGCGACAGTGCGCGATCCGACAGGTCGGCGGCCTGCGGCAGGGTCCGGGCCGGGTCGCGTTCGAGGCCGCGGTAGACCTCGTCACTGAACAGGTGGATGCCGCGCTCGTCGCAGAGCTCGGCCAGGCGCGCGAAGTCGGCGGCGGCGATGACCTTGCCGGTCGGGTTGTTGGGGAAGTTGACGGAGACGACGCGGGTGTTCGGCCGCAGCGCGGCCGCCACCCGGTCCACGTCCAGGGCCCAGTCCCGCTCGGGGTCGAGCGGCACGCCCGTCACCTCGCACAGCGAGAGCGGCACGGTCTCGGCCGCCTGGTAGTTGGGGGTGACGACGACCGCGTGGTCGCCGGGGCCGAGGAGCACCTGCATCACCAGGTAGAGCGCCTCTTCGGCGCCGGCGAAGCAGATCACGTCGTCGGCGCCGGCGCGCTCGTAGGTCGCGGCGATCGCTTCGCGCAGCCCTGGGTCGCCGTAGGTCTGCGTGTAGCCGAGGGAGAGCGTGTCCCAGGCGTGCCGGTCCTCGGCGTCGGCGAGTTCCAGAAGCTCGGGGAGGGTCATGGTCTCCGCGTCCGAGGCGGTCAGATGGTGCCGGGCGCTGAACTCCCAGCGGGAGAAGTACGTTTCCAGCCGGAAGTCGGGCAGTCGGCTCACGGGTGCTTCCTCTGCGCTTTGAGATCGGCGAGCAGGGCGTAGACGGTGGAGCGGGACGCCTGCAGGGCGCCGGCCACGACGGGCACCGCGCGGCGCATCGCGAACACCCCGGCCCGGTCGAGCTCCTCGAGGATCGCGAGGCGGTCCTCGCGGCCGAGGCGATCCACCGGGCAGCCGTGCTCACGGGTGTACGTGCCGACGGTCCGCTGCACGTGCTCGGTCCAGTCCTGCTCGAAGAGCGGCTCGGGGCGCGGCACGCTGGGCGCGGCGAAGGCGGCGAGCACCGAGGCCGCCTGCTCCAGCGGCGTCCGGTCGAGGTTGACGCACAGCACGGCGGAGGGCTCGCCGTCGGCGTCCCGCAGGACCGCGCTGACGGAGGAGAGCCTGCGCCCGTCGGCGAGCAGCTTCTCGTACGGGCCGTAGACGTCGTGCGCGGACGGGTCCAGTCCGTCGAGCTCGCCCAGCAGCGAGGGGTCGCCCGCGGTACGCCGTGTCATCGGGTTCCAGATCCCCAGCACGCGGTCGTCGGCCACGTCGTGCAGGACCACCTCGGCGTACGGGCTCAGCAGCAGGGCCACGGCCTGGCACACCGGTGCCCACTGCCGCACCCGGGGGTCGCTCTCGTCGACTCGCGCCTTCTCCATGACTGGACTGTAAGTCCAGCCTGGACGAAAAGTACAGCCCCTGTCTAAGCCGCGTCGAGGTCCCGGTGGATCGCGCGGGAGACGGCCTGGATGGTGGCGATGCCGGAGGCCATCGTCTTGTCGCCGTCGGTGAGGACGGTGATGGTGTAGTCGTGCCCGCCGCCGGTGAACGCACCCAGGCTGTGCACACGCCAGCCGTGGGTCGCGCGGGAGAGCCAGCCGTTCTTGACGTGCACGACCGCGGAGCCCGGGGCGCCCGCGGGGGTGCCCCAGCGCTGGGAGGGGACGACCTCGCCCATCAGTTTGAGGGCGTAGGCGCGCGCGTTGTCGCCGAGCACGGCGTTCGGACGCGTGAGCAGGTCCATCAGCTTCTGCTCGTCCCCGGCGGTGATCTGGGTGAGTCCCCAGGCCCCGGCGCCGCCCGGCGTGGTGTGGTTCATCCCGGCCGCGGCCAGGAAGTCGCCGACCTCGGCGACGCCGAGCTGCTTCCACAGCGCGGTCGTCGCGTCGTTGTCCGACTTCGTGATCATGGCGGTGGCGAGTCCGGCCTCGCGGGAGGTGAGGTGCCGGTGGTGCTGCTGCGCGTCCCGCAGGAGGGTCGCCAGGACGGTGACCTTGACCGTGCTGGCGGAGTCGAAGTGCTGGTCCGCGCGCAGCGTGCACGCCGTCCCGGTGGTGCGGTCGTGCAGGGAGACGGCGGTACGGGCGGTGCCGCCCGCCAGCGCCTTCGTGATGTCCCGCTGGAGTTCCGCGGCCAGGCCCGGAGCCGCGGAGGCGCAGCTCACCTCGGGCGTCGCTGAGGCCGCCTCCGCCGTCGCGGCTCCCGCGGCCACGGGGACCGCCACGCCCGCGACGACCGCGGCCGCCACGGCTCGCCGGGATATTCGCGTATGACCCATGTCACTCCGTCCGTCGGGTTGCTTCAGGCCGGGCTGACTGCCCAGTGTGGGCGGACGGTTGGACAGAGCGGGATGTGATGTCGGCTACGTCCGGCCGGGACGGCGACGGCTGCGGCGAGCCCGCCGCGGCAAGGTCTCCGGCCGGCCGGAGGGTTCACCACGGCGTCCCCTGGGGGCAGGCTCGCGGCCGCGGCGGGAGGCGGTTCCACGAGGCCGTCACGGTGTTCCCCCTGCCGCGAGTCCCCCCATCCGTCCGGTTGTTGACGGCCTGTCAGTCGCGACGGAGCGGCAGCCGCAGGAGGTCCCTGTCACCCGGGGGGCGAGCGTCACCCCCGCCCTGGGCAGCCGCCCCGTGGCGGGTTCCCGGGCGGGGCCTCACACCTCTGTCCGAACCGTGGCGATATGACCCGAATGTGATGAAGCTCGCACGCGCCCGATCACCCCCGGCGATTACCTCCGGCGTCATCGACCAGCCCGCAGGGGCCCCGGCAGGATCAGGGACGTCGGGCAGAACGGACGCCGGACCCCACGACACCCAGGGAGCAGCCATGACCGCCTACGCCGTCGGCCACCTTCGTCCCGCGCGGCCCCACGAGGAGGTCTTCGTCTATATGGAGCGCATCCAGGACACCCTGGACCCCTTCGGCGGCCGCTTCGCCGTCCACGGGGCGACGGTGGAGGTCGTCGAGGGGCAGTGGCCGGGGACGATCGTCCTGATCGAGTTCCCGGACATGGAGCGGGCGCGCGCCTGGTACCGGTCGGACGCCTACCAGGAGATCCTCCCGTTGCGCACCCGCCACCTGCACGGCGAGGTCGTCCTCGTCGACGGCGTCGGTGCCGGCTACGACGTCACCAGGACCGCCGCGCGGCTGAGGGAGGAGGCCGTGCGGACGGGCGCGCTGCCGGCGTGACCCGCCGCACCCCGCACGCCCGCCGGGCTCAGCCGCCGGGACGGCAGCCGGAGGTGTGGGAGGCGGCTTCGCCGGCCGCCGTGGCGGCGTCGCCTGCGCGGATGGCGTCCAGCAGGCGCGCGTGGTCCATGCGGTCCCCGGGGCGCAGCACGGGGGCGCCGAAGTGCTCCTTCAGGGAGTCCCTGACGACCTGGCCCAGGTCGGCGTAGAGCTCGGCCAGCACCTCGTTGTGCGAGGCGGCCACCACGGCGAGGTGGAAGGCGCTGTCCGCGTCCACGAAGGCGTCCCGGTCACCCGAGTCCCACGCGCGTTCCCGCCGGCCCAGCAGCGTGCCGAGCCGGGCGAGGTCCTCCGCCGTGCGGCGTGTCGCGGCCAGGCCGGCCGCGGCCGACTCCAGGGCGCCGCGCACCTCGGCGACGTCCCGCTGCCCGGCCTCCTCGAAGCGGCGCCGCATCACCCCGGCCAGCTCGCTGGTCGCGGCGACGTACGTGCCGGAGCCGTGGCGTATGTCCAGCAGCCCGTTGTGGGCGAGGGCGCGCACGGCCTCGCGGACGGTGTTGCGGGCCACGCCCAGCTGCCGGACGAGTTCCGGCTCCGTCGGGATGCGCGAGCCCACCGGCCAGGCCCCCGAGGTGATCTGACGGCGCAGTCCGGAGACCACCTGCTCGAAGAGCCCGGAAGGGCGGGACACGGGACGTAGACTCATCCCATGATTATACGCCGCAAGGTCCCGGCGCGGTCGGCGCGACGGCGCGATCCGGCCCGGGCGGGCGGCCGCGGCCTGGCGGTGGCGGCGCTGCTGCTGGTGGCGTTCAACCTCCGTCCCGCGGTCACCAGCCTCGGCCCCGTCCTGGCCGAGGCGCGCTCCGCCCTCGGGATGAGCGGTGCCGCGGCCGGGCTGCTCACCTCCGTGCCGGCGCTCTGCTTCGCCCTGGTCGGCGTCGCCGCGCCCCGGCTCTCCCGCCGGTACGGGCCCTCGGCGGTCGTCGCGGCGGGTACGGCCGTGGTCGCCGTGGGACTCGTGCTGCGGCCGCTCTCCGGCGGCACCCTGCTGTTCCTGGCACTCAGCGCCCTCGCGCTCGCCGGGATCGCCGTCGCCAATGTGCTGCTGCCGGTGGTCGTCAAGCAGCGCTTCCCCGACCAGGTCGGCCGTATGACCGGCCTGTACTCCATGGCGCTCAACCTGGGCGCCGCGGTCGCGGCCGCCGCGACCGTGCCGCTTTCCGGGGCGTTCGGCGGGCAGTGGCGGTGGGGGCTGGGGGCCTGGGGTGTGGTCGCCGCACTCGCCGTGCCCCCGTGGATCGTGCTGGCACGCCTCCGTACGGCGGACCGGCCGCCGCGGACCGCGTCGGGGGCAGGCCCCGCGCCCGCGCCGCCGCCCGGTCCCGCGTCCGGCCCGGGGCCCGGCGCCCGAATGACCCGCTCCCCCACCGCCTGGGCCCTCGCCGCGTACTTCGGCCTGCAGGCCGGTGCCGCCTACGTCGTCATCGGCTGGCTGCCCCAGATGTACCGCGACGCGGGGCTGCCTGCCGGCAGGGCGGGCCTGCTGTTCGCCGTCACCTCGCTGCTGGGGGTGCCGCTGTCCTTCGCGCTGTCCGCCCTCGCGGGGCGGCTGCGGCGGCAGAGCGGCATCGCGGTCGCCCTCGGCGTGTTCGGGCTGGCCGGCTACGCGGGGCTGTGGGCGGCGCCGGCCGCCGCGCCCTGGGTGTGGGCGGTGCTGCTCGGCGTCGCCAACTGCTCGTTCCCGCTCGCCCTGACGATGATCGGGCTGCGCGGCCGGAACAGCGCCACGGTGGTACGGCTCTCCGCCTTCGCCCAGAGCACCGGCTACCTGCTGTCGATCCCCGTCCCGTTCCTGGTCGGCGCGCTCTATGAGCGCACCGACGGCTGGCGGGTCCCCCTGGTCTTTCTGGCGGTCCTGATGGTGGCGCAGCTGGCCGCCGGCGTGCTCGCGGGGCGGGACCGCAGCGTGGGCTGACCGCGTGGATCACCAGGGCAGGGGGCCGTCCGGGCCGGAGAAGGCCCCGGTGGGACCGTCCGGCAACTCCCGGTAGGGGTCCTGGCCTGCAGCACACGGTGCCGCCCCGAACTCGTCGGCCGGGGCTCGGGCTTGTCCGTGCTCACGTACCACGTTCCGGCCGCGTTCTCCGGGCTGCTCTTCGCCCGGCTCGCCGACGCGCTCGGCTGGGGCGCCGGCTTCTGGCAGCTGACCGGCCTGCCCCTGCTGGGGTCTGGCCGGGCTCGCGCTGGTCGACACCTCGAGGACGGTCGTACCGAACCGGGCGTCCGCCCGCGGCCGCTAGGCCGTGTCGTCACATGCCCTCCCCCAACCTTCGGCCGGGGGTGCCCCCGCGCTGCGTCGCCGAATCGTCCGAGTAGCCCGTAGCCCGCTGCGAGGACGATCCTCCGCCTCGCGGTGCACCGCACCTGGGAGCGAGCCCCTCCCAGCGTCAGCTGGGGGAGCTCACGTGACGACAAGGCCCGGCCCGGAACGGGCAGGTCACTGACCGACCCTGCCGTCGACGCACTCGCGCAGCAGGTCGGCGTGGCCGCAGTGGCGGGCGTACTCCTCGACCCTGTGCACCAGCAGTTCCCGGACCGCCATCCCGTCCTTCCCCACGCGCACGCCCGGCTCCGGGTACCGCGCCAGCGCCGCGTCGGTCTCGGCCTGCTCGCGCTCCAGATCGCGGAACGCGGCGTCGACCACGGCCTGGTCGGCCACGGCACCGTCGAAGTCCGCGTCACGCGGGCCGTACAGCTTCGGCAGGGGTTCGCCGTCGCTGATCCAGTTCCGCCAGTCGCGTTCCACCTCCGCGAGGTGCCTGACCAGGCCGAGCAGCGACATCGTCGACGGCGGGACCGAACGACGGGCCAGCTGCCCGGCGTCCAGGCCCTGGCACTTCATCCGCAGGGTCATGCGATAGCTCGTCAGGTAGTCGTGGAGGGTCGCGAGTTCGCCCTCCGGACTCGGGCCGTCCGTGTTGCGGGGGTCGTCGTCCGGGTCGACCCACATGTCGGGGTAGACGGTCGCCCGGGTCCATCGCGTCGCTTGATCGGTCATGCCCCGCATGCTGGTCCCTCACGGCCCGGGTGCGCCACCGGGTTTGCCCGGAGCAGCTAGCCGAGGTGCTCGGCGACACTCTCGAACTGGACGGCCATGCCCGCGAGGGAGCCGGACTCCATGTGGTCCATCACGCGCCTGCGCGCACTGGCCAGGAGCGACGGGTAGGCGGCCTCCAGCCGTTCCAGCCCGCCCGGCGTCAGGGTCGCCACGCTGCCCCGCGCGTCCACCTCGTGACGGCGCTTGGCCACCCAGCCGCGTGCCTTCAGCGAGTCGACCACCCGTGAGATGCGGCTGGCCGAGAGGCGGGTGAGCTCGGCCAGATCGATCATCCGCAGTTCGCGGTCCTTGGCTTCGGACAGGAACATCAGCACCGAGTACTCGGACAGCGTCAGCCCCGTCGACTTCAGAAGGTCGTCATCCAGAGCCTTCGGCAGCGCGGTCATCACACGCTGCAGGGCACGCCAGAAGCGTTCTTCTTCTGCGTCCAGGGGAGCATCCGCCGTCATTGCCATAGCTTAACCCGCCGGTACGGCGCCTACGGCCCCCTCGTCCGCGTCAAGAACACGGGCTCGGAACCGGCCATATCCAGTTGAATCGTTGACCACTTCCTCGCGGCCGGGTCAGGCTGGGAGGCCTCAAAACCCCGTCGTCCCGCCCGGGGTCACGAAGGAGAGTCATGCACGGATTCGGTTGCCAGCGCGCCGCGGCGGCCGCCGCGGCGATCGCCGCCGGCCTTCTGCTGGGGCCGGCCCCCACCTCGGCGTCCGCGACGTCCGGCCCGATCGCCGTGGGCACGGGGGACTCCCGGTGCACCACCGCGGGCAGCCTCTGCGTCTTCGAAACGGAGTGGTTCACGGGACGCACGGCGCTCTACCAGGACGTCGACACCGAGTGCGTGACGGCGCCGTTCGGGATCCTCGCGAACATCAACATGACGGACCGGCCCGTCACGTTCCACAAGGACGCGGACTGCACGGGCTTCTCGACGACCGAGCCCGCGGGAAACCTCCACTCCTGGAAGTCCCTCGGCCCCATGTACAGCTTCCGCGCCTGACCGCCCGCACGCCCCGCTGACGGCGCGCTTCGGGCGGCCGATCCCCCGCCCCCTCGCGGCGGCCCGCTCAGGGACGCCGTCGGGGGTCGGCGAGGGGGCCGGTCGTCACCAGGGAAGCGCGCCGTTGCGGTCGAAGTAGCCGCCGGTCGGGCCGTCGGAGCCGACGAGCGCCATGCGGACGATGATCTCGGAACCCTGCTCGACCGTCTGGAAACCGGTGTTGCCGTTCAGGTCGGTCTTCGTGAAGCCCGGCTCGACCGAGTTGATCCGGAAGTCCGGCAGCGCCTTCGCGTACTGCACGGTGATCATGTTCACCGCCAGCTTCGACGCCGGGTAGTCCATGCCCGGGAACATGTAGGCCGGCTGGTCCGGGTCCGCGACATGGTGCAGCGAACCCAGACCGCTGCTGACGTTGACGACGACCGGGGAGGCGGACTTCCGGAGCAGCGGTACGAAGGCGTGGAGGACGCGCACGACACCGAAGACGTTGGTGTCGAAGGTCTTCCTCATCTCGTCGGCGGTGGTCTCCACGGTGGGCACGACGCTGTTGTCCGCCCGGCGCACCTCGATGCCGGCGTTGTTGATCAGCACGTCCAGGCCGCCCTGGGCCTCGACCGTCCGCACGGCGGCGGCGACCGAGTCGTCGTCCGTCACGTCGAGCTGCACGAAGGACGCGCCCAGCCGTTCGGCGGCCTGACGGCCCCGCTCGGCGTCACGGGCGCCTATCCACACGGTGTGGCCCTCCGCGATCAGGCGGCGCGCGGTCTCGTAACCCAGGCCCTTGTTGGCTCCCGTGATCAGTGTGGTCGTCATGGTGTCACTCCCGACTCAGGTGTGTTCGTTCTCCGACGCATCCACAGTGCGGCGCAGCGGGGCGCGCAGGGAGTCGTCTCGTTTTCCTGGGACTCGCGGTACCAGCCCCCTTCCGTCCCACGCGCCGCCGGGCTGTGACGCGGTCCACAGGCTCTGCGGGACCGTACCGGACCCCGAGGTCCGGTACGGTCGTACATCCGGACCCCAAGGTCCGGATACTCTCCCCCACGAAGGAGCATCTGTGGCGATCCCGCGTGCCCGCGTCAGTGAGGCCCTCCGGGCACTGGTCTTCGAGCCCGAGCCCGGCGTCGCGCTGGACGAGGTCCTCGACCGCTACTACGCGCCCGACTACACCCACCGCAACAACGGCGGCGTCCTGACCCGCGAGCAGTTCGCGGCCATGGTCGCCGGCCTCCGCAGCCGGATCACCGGCGGCACGCTGACCGTCCTCGACGAGGTCTGCGACGGCACGACGTACGCCGAACGGCACACCTACCGCGTCAGCCTGGCGGACGGCTCGACCCTGCACCGCGAGGTCGCGGTCTTCGGCACCCACGCCGAGGACGGCCGCTTCCGGCACCTGAGCGACGCCGGTTTCGACCTCCCCACCGACACCCGCTGACGCACCCGACCGCACGACCGCACGACCGCACGACGCAGGAGCGACCATGCCCCGACTGACCGACCCGGACCCGGCGTCCTTCCCCGACGACGTCCGTCAGTACCTGACCACACTGCCGCCCGACCCCATGGTCAAGATGCTGTCCCACTCGGCCGGCACCGTGAAGCCGTTCGTGGAGCTCGCCCGGGCCCAGGTCACCGCCCAGCGTCTGCCGGCCCGTTCGCGTGAACTCGTCATCCTCACCGTGGCCGCCTGCACCGAGTGCGCCTTCGTCGCGGCCCAGCACGAACCCGTCGCGCAGTCCGCCGGCGTCGACGAGACGACCCTCCGCCTCATCCGGGCGGGCGACCTGGACAACCCTGCCATCGCCCTCCCCGACCGCGCCCTGATCCGCCTCGCCGCGGAAGTGGTGCGGCACCCGCGCGTCAGCGACGAGGTGTTCGGTCTGGCCCGCTCCTTCCTCAGCGAGCGCGAGTTCGTCGAGGTGCTCCAGGTGGTGGGCTACTACTGGTCGTTCGCCCGGATCGCCACCGTGCTCGACGTCGAGGTGACCAGGGTCTACCGCGACGGCGAGGTCCTGGACACCCCCGCGGACACCGGCACGGCGGAGGTGCCGCCGGCGTCGATGCGGTAGCCGACGCCGGGCACCGTGGTGATGAGCCATGGTTCGCCGAGGCGCTTGCGCAGTGCGGAGACCGTGATGCGGACGGCGTTGGTGAAGGGGTCGGCGTTGTCGTCCCAGGCTCGTCCCAGCAGCTCTTCGGCACTGATGACACCGCCTTCCGCGGCGACGAGGACTTCCAGGACGGCGAACTGCTTGCGGGTGAGCGCGACTTGGCGACCGTCGCGGAAGACCTCCCGGCGGAAGGGGTCCAAGCGCAGGCCCGCGATCTCGCGGACCGGCGGCCGGGCGTGCGCGCGTCTGCGGTCGAGCGCCCTCAGCCGCAGGACGAGCTCCCGCAGCTCGAACGGTTTGGTGAGGTAGTCGTCCGCGCCGAGCCCGAACCCGGAGGCCTTGTCGTCGATCCGGTCGGCGGCGGTGAGCATGAGGATCGGGATGCCGCTGCCGGAGGCGACGATGCGCCGGGCGACCTCGTCGCCGGACGGGCCCGGGATGTCGCGGTCGAGGACCGCGAGGTCGTAGGAGTTGACGCTCAGCAGTTCCAGGGCCGAGTCGCCGTCGCCGGCGATGTCGGCGGCGATCGCCTCCAGCCGCAGACCGTCACGGACGGCCTCGGCCAGATAGGGCTCGTCCTCCACGATCAGTACACGCATGCCCGAAGCCTAGACAGCACGGCATATCGCCGGTGTATGCAACGGCGGGTGCACCCCGGACGCGCGACCCGGCCCGCGGACGACGGGCCGCCGCCGCACGCCCGGTCAGCGGAGTTCCGAGGCAGGCGCGAGCCCCCCGGCCCTGGGCCGGGGGGCTCGCGGATGGGGCGAGGCCCTACGAAGTGGTGCGGTAGGCCCCGGTGCCGTCCGCGAGCAGCCGTTCGGCGTCGCGTGGCACCGCGAAGGCGTGCCCGCCGGCCGCGCGGGATATGCGGAACGTCGTGCCCTCCCGGCCTTCGGCGGCCGAGACGCCGGTGACCTTGCCCGCGCGGTCCACGGTCACCGTGTCGCCGGTGACGAGGGTGACCGTCCGCGCGGGGCCTCCGGAACCGGACCCCGCGCCGAACACCGACCCCGGACGGAGCACCGGGCGGGACGCGCCCTCGGCCGGAGCGGCCTGGACGTTCACGGCCGCCCCGTCCAGCAGGGCGGTGGCGAGCGCGACTGCGGTGATCGGGCCGAAAGCGCCTGCCGGCCTTGGTCTCTCGGGGTTCAAGGCGTGCCTTTCTTCCGCTGCCGGCCCGGGCGGCCGGTGCTGGTGGGAGGAGCCGGTGCGGACACGTGACGCACTGCTCGCGCCGGACGGAACGCGCGTCATGGAGCGCCTCACACCGGCGGCGGGACCTCGGGAACGGGCGGTTCGGCGAGCGCGGCCGTCAGACGACGCGCTTGCGACCCCGCAGCAGAATGAAGACCGCCACTCCGGCGGCGAACGCGAGGAGGACCGAGGCGTCCAGCCACTGCGTGGTGCTCACCTGCGACAGGGGCAGGTAGTCGACGGAGTGGCCCACCACGTCCTTCTGCCGGAAGCAGACCTCGGCGGCCTTCGCGGAGGGCTCCTGAACACAGGTGCTCAGGGGCAGAGTGTGTCCGGAGCCCGTCAGGTACGACTGGTCCACCTCCAACCCGCCCGCGGGAACGGCCGGTGCCGAACCGCCGTGCCCCGAGCGGCTGACGATCCTCACCGGTTCCGCGAAGGCCAGGCGGTGCATGGACCAGGCCACCTGGACGGCGACCGCGAAGAAGAAGGTCACGACCATCGAGAGCAGGGTGCGGCGCAGGACCATGCCGATCGCGACGCCGCCCAGAACGGTGAGGACGGTGAGCGCGACGGGCACGGGGCCGGTGTTGGTGAAGACCGTCAGGTCCCAGCCCATCCTCCCGTCCTGTTCCGTCAGCGGCGTCCACCACGCGTCGCACACGAGGGAGAGGGCGACCGTGCAGACGACGACCACGGGGACGGTGACACCCAGCTTGGTGGCGAGCCAGCGGGCGGGGCTCGCGGCCTGGGTGGTGACGAGCTTGGCCGTGCCGCTCTCCAGGTCACCGGCGAGCAGCGGGGCGCCGAGGAACACGCCGGCGATGACGGGTACAAGAAGCAGGCCCAGACCGGCCTTGAGGGTCTCGGCCTGATAAGGCTGTATGTCCTCCATCCATGTGTCGGGGGAGGAGTGCGGCCAGCCCTTTGCGGTGAGGTGGTCGAGCAGGCCGGCGCGCTGGTAGAGCATCCACGCCACGGCG
>NZ_JARAVM010000087.1:0-1249 GCF_033792735.1 Streptomyces sp. PA03-3a | reverse complement strand
TAGTAGACTGTCGCAGCTAATGTGTGGGGTATAGGTGGCGGAGTTTGGTGCGTGCGTCGTGGGTGGTGAACTGCCAGTTCACCTGACGTTGGTCGGTGTTGGTGGTGTTCTGCCAGGCTGAGAGCTCGGTGTTGAGGGTGTCGAGGTCCGCGATGCGGTGGTCGAGGCATTGCCGGGTCAGTGCGGAGAGTTCGATCTCGGCGATGTTGAGCCATGACCCGTGTTTGGGGGTGTGGTGGATCTCGAGGCGCTGGGCCAGGGCGAAGGCCTCGGCTGGTTCGAATGCTTCGTACAGTGAGGCGATGCCGTGGGTGTTGAGGTTGTCCATGACCAGGACCACGGTCTCGGCGTCGGGGTAGTCCTCGGTCAGTAATCGCTTGACCTGGCCGGCCCAGTCGATCCGGGTGCGACGAGGCTGGGCGTCTACTCGGCGCCACCCGCGCAGGGGTTCAACCCACACAAAGATCGAGCACGTGCCGCAGCGGATGTACTCGCTGTCCTGGCGGGCGTCGCGGCCGGGGCGGGCCGGGAGCGGGTCGCGGGCATGGGCGAGGAGCTGGTAGGGCTTCTCGTCCATGCACACCACTGGGCGGGCCGAGTCATACGGTCGGGCATAGACGGCCAGCACGTCTTCCATCCGGGCCGCGAACTGCGGGTTTGCTCGTGGTGGGATGGTCCAGCACTTCCTCAGATGAGGACGCAGCCTCGTTTTTTTAAGATCCGCCCGATGGTTGAGTGGTCCAGATCGGGGATGCCCTCGACCAGGGCGACGTGCTTCTCCAGCAGCCGCAGCGACCACCGGGCACGGCCTGCCGGAGGCTGGGAGCACGCCAGGGCGATCAGCCGGGCCTCGACTTCACCAGTCACCGGCGAGGGCACCGGCGGGAGATCCCGCGGTTTCCGCTGGATCGTCGCCTCGACGTCACCACCGCTCTCGGCGAACCGCTTGGCCACCAGCCGCAGCGTCTCGCCCGAGACCCCGACCCGGGCAGCGATCGCATCCTGGGAGTCGATCTCACCAGCAGAGGTGTCCAGCGCGAGCAGCACCCGCGCCCGCCTGATCACCGAGGCCGGATGGACCCCCGTCGTGGTCACCCGACCCAGCACTTCACGATCGGCCGCGGTCAGTACCACCGGCCTCTTCTTCTGCGAACCCATCACACCAACTCCCGCCCGGCAGAGGGGAAGGAACATCTGCCGGACACCACCATCCCAACCAAATAACCCAGGATTAAGCAACGACACGCTA
>NZ_JARAVM010000086.1:0-1322 GCF_033792735.1 Streptomyces sp. PA03-3a | reverse complement strand
CGCACCAGCATTCGGGCATGGCGACCACCCCGGTACCATCGGCACCGGGGTCCTGATCAGGGCTTCCACGACCGGACCACCCGGAATGCTGTCCAGGCTAACGTGCTACGCGACGAGGGCTTGATCTACACGATCCATGGCCGGGGGAGCTTCGTCGCCGACCATGACAGTGGGGGCGAGTTCTCTGCGAACTACACCGCGCCAGCCTGGTACTTGTCGAAGAAGGGCGAGAGGCCGGGCCAGGCAGAGCCAGGTGAGGGAGGACCCGACGACGCCGATGCCGCCGGGGCCACCCTCGCTGAAACGCTCACAGCACTACGCGACGAAATCCGCGCACTCAGCGCTGATCATCAGGAACTGCGCCGTGAAGTCGAGGAGTTGAAGGCAGCTCAGCAGTCGAAGCCTCAGTCCTGAGCTGGGCCACTTCCTCTCGCAACTCCATCGTCTCCCTCCTGAGGCGGCCGACCATGGCGCGCATCTCTTTGACCAGCGCGGCCACCTTTTCCGTGTCCCCGACGTGAATGCTGGTCGACCCCATTTCGTTGTCCGGTATGTGCTCGGTCATTGCTCCCGCTTGCTGCTGTGCCGTCGTTGCGTATCGCGATTGCTTGAAGCGCCGAGGCATGGTTGATCGGCTGTCCGACGGCCTCTCTCGCAGGTCCGGGATTGGTCCACGGTGTCCATGTGTTCCTCGCATGCTGCTCGGCCGCTCCCCTGCCCTGCGGAGCTGTTCAGAGTTTCTTTACTGTATCAAGGCGGCCCGCCTACGGCGTGCCGCGCGCGCTGGCGGCCACGGGCCGCCGCCGCTCCATGCCTCCGCCACCGCTGCGGCGGCCCCCGCCCACTCAGCGCGCAACACCGCCAGGGTGGGCAGCCAGAGCAGGAAGCAACCCGACCAGTCCGAGCGCCAGGACCAGACCGAAGCGCGCCGGTGACGACCGCACCGTGCCATCGGCCGCCGTTTCGCTCCGAGAGATCCGAAGCCGACCTGAGCACCGTCCCGACGTACACAACGCCCAGGCCGGAGGGGGCGCGGCCCGGGACGTATTCGGGCAGCGTGGCTGAGGCCCGAACGGGGTTGCTGGAGGCACACGTGACGGGTGCTCGTGCGGCGCACCCGCCGCCGTGGCTGACTTTCGGTGGCTGAGGCCAGAACTGCGTTCCTCGACGGGACTTCACCAGTAACCCTCTCCAACTCGACAACAGGAAGCCGAGGTTGTGGCCGCACCAGCATTCGGGCATGGCGACCACCCCGGTACCATCGGCACCGGGGTCCTGATCAGGGCTTCCACGACCGGACCACCCGGAATGCTGTCCAGGCT
>NZ_JARAVM010000085.1:0-1452 GCF_033792735.1 Streptomyces sp. PA03-3a | reverse complement strand
ACTAGTAGTGCTTGGTCAGGTCGGTTGAGTCTGTGCGTGTCTTTTCGGGCTGGTGTGGCGTTGGGAAGGTGTGAGTCCGGACGAAGTTGCTGCGGTGCGTGATGAGTTGGAGGCCTTTGCGGCGGAGGTGTTCGAGCCGTTTGCGCGTAAGGATCAGCGCCGGTGGGGGCAGGTGTATCTGCGTGGTCTGATGACCGACGCGCGGCGCAAGTCGGTCGAGCCGATGGCTGCGCGGCTGGGCCAGGACGGCAACCGGCAGGCGCTGGCCCACTTCATCACCACCAGTCCGTGGGATCCGGCCCATCTGCGGGCGCGTCTGGCGTGGAAGATGGAATCGGTGATCCGGCCGACCGTGCTGGTCTTCGACGACACCGGGTTCCTGAAGGATGGAAACGCCTCGGCGTGTGTGTCGCGGCAGTACACCGGAACCGCGGGCAAGGTCACCAACTGCCAGGTGGGTGTCTCGCTGCATCTGGCCCGTGACCATGCCTCGGCGACCGTGAACTGGCGGCTGTTCCTGCCCCCGTCCTGGGATCCCGCCTCACCGAAAGCAGACCCGGACAAGGTCGCACGCCGCACGTCCTGCGGCATCCCCGAGGACGTCGGGCATGTCGAGAAGTGGCAGCTCGCTTTGGACATGGCCGATGAGACCCGCTCGTGGGGGATCGATGTGCCGCTGGCGATCGCGGACGCCGGATACGGCGACGCGGCGGCCTTCCGGCTCGGCCTGAACGCGCGGGGCATGCACTACCTGGTGGGAATCTCCAGCACGCTGTCGGCCCAGCCGGGCGATGCGGCACCGGTCGCCGAGCCGTACTGCGGGACCGGCCGGCCGCCGGTGCCGAAATACCCCCAGCCTGCCCGCTCGGTGAAGGAACTGGTCATCGCCGCAGGCCGGAGCGCGGCACGGCCGGTGCAGTGGCGCGAGGGATCCCGGCCCGGCACCGGCCGCTCAGGGGTCAAGCGGATCTACTCCAGGTTCGTCGTCTTGCGGATCCGGCCCGCCGGACGTGAGATCCGGCAGGCCACCGACGGCGTCGAGCTGCCGGCGTGCTGGCTGCTGGCCGAGTGGCCCGCGGGTGAAAAGGAGCCGGTCCAGTTCTGGCTGTCCGACCTGCCGGAGACCACCGCGCTGACCACCCTGGTCCGTCTGGCCAAGCTCCGCTGGCGGATCGAGCACGACTACCGGGAGATGAAGCAGGCCCTGGGCCTTGCCCACTTCGAGGGCCGGACCTGGAACGGCTGGCACCACCACGTCACCCTCGTCTCCATCGCCCATGCCTTTTGCACCCTGCAGCGACTGGCCCGAGCCCCAAAAGACGCGGCGCCGGCCTGAGCCTCTACCAGGTCGTCCGCGACCTGCAGATCCTCCTCGCCACCTGGACCGGCGCCTGCCCCACCTGCCACCGCGACATACCCACCCCAATACCAACCTGACCAAGCACTACTAGG